>CBJNFW010000070.1:0-30875 GCA_966435935.1 uncultured Nocardia sp. | reverse complement strand
GCCCGGCCCAGGTCGCGAGCGGGTCGAGGTAGCGTCGGCCGCCGCACAGGACCTCCGCCGCGCGGTATTCGACGGAGGCGGGGGCCCTGTCCGGCCGGGGGAGCGGCGAACCTCAGTTGCGGGTGAAGGTGATGGGCAGCCCGTCGCTGGGGAACGGCAGGGAGTGGTAGTCGATCGGCGCGACATAGTCCGGAGCGACGCTCCAGTGGTAGTCGCGCAGCAGGCGGTGCATGATCGACTTCACTTCCAGCCCACCGAAATGCATGCCGAGACATTTGTGTGCGCCGCCGCCGAAGGGCTCCCAGGCGAAGCGGTGGGATTTGTCCTCGCGACGTTCGGGACCGAAGCGATCGGGATCGAAGGTGTGCGGATCGGTCCAGTACTGCGGCATCAGGTGGGTGAACTGGATGCCGACCACCACATCCATCCCGGCCGGAATCCGAACCCCTTGGATCACAGTGTCTTTCACCGCGTGCCGGACCAGGACCGGGACGGGCGCGCGCAGCCGCAGCGCCTCGCGCATGACCAGGTCGATCGATTCCAGGCCCTCGAGTTCGAGCATCGACGGAGCCGGGCCCAGCGCCAGCGCCTCGGCGCGGCAACGTTCCTGCCACCCCGGATGCTGGCCGAGATACTGCAGGATCGTGGAGGTGGTGATGGTGGAGGTGTCGTGCGCGGCCATCATCAGGAAGATCATGTGATTCACGACGTCGTCGTCGGTGAACCGGGCGCCGTCCTCGTCCTCGATGTGGCACAGCACCGAGAAGATGTCGTCGGTCTCCTCGGCCCGCCTGGCCGGCAGATAGTGCCGCAGGAAATCCTCCAGCAACTTGCGGCCCTGATAGGCCCTGCCCCAGCGAGTGAACGGCACGTTGCCGCGCACGATCCCGGTGGCGGCCTGCACACACGCGATGAACGCCTTGTTGATCCGCTCCATCTGGGCCGGACTGGTATCGGCGGCGCCGCCCATGAACAGATCCGCGGCGATGTCCAGGGTCAGCTGCTTGAGCTTCCAGTACGAGGGGAACGATTCGCTCTCGTCCCAGTGCGCGACGCCCTTTTCGATGGCCGGGTGCAGACGCTCGGTATACGCCTGGAGGCGGGGGCGGGTGAACGCCTGCTGCAGGATCCGGCGATGCCGCTTGTGCTCGTCGAAGTCGATGAGCATGAGCCCGCCGTGGAAGAACGGTCCGACCAGCCGCGACCAGGCCGGTCCGTTGGCCAGGGCGCCGTCCTTGTTCGTCAGCGCCGCACCGCATGCGTCCGCGCCGAGCAGCAGCGCCGAGGTCCGCCCGAGCGAGTACATCGGCGCGACCTGACCGTAGTGATCCCATTCGCGCTGGAACACGGCCAGTGGATTTTTCGTGTACTCCAGCAGCGTCCCGAGCACCGGTAGGCCGCGGTCCTCCCGCCGCAGGGTCGGAATCGGTCTGGTCTCGAGAGTGTCGGCCGTCATCGCCTACCTCCGCTTTCTGTGATGCCTCTCACGCCAAGCCTGATTCAGGAAGAGCATCCTGTCAACCTTGGTGTCGAATTCGCTGTGGCATGCTGGGGCCATGGCCGTGCAATCAGGGGTCTATCGCGGAGCGACCGCCGCCGAACGGGTCTCCGAACGCCGGTCACGCCTGCTCGAGGCGGGGCTGACGGTGTGGGCGGATCCGGCGACCCGGACCACGATGACCGCCGTGTGCGCCGAGGCCGGATTGAGCGAGCGTTACTTCTACGAGAGTTTCACCGGGCTCGACGCCCTGCTCGAAGCCGTGCTGAACGCGATCGCGATCGAAATCGAGGAGAACAGTCGCAGCGCCGTCGACGCGGCCGGGGACGATCCGGAAGCCCGCATGCGGGCCTCGATCAGCGCGTTCGTGCGACTGCTGGTCGCGGACCCGCGCAAGGGCCGGGTCGCGATCGTCGAATCGGTCGCGATTCCCGAATTGCGGCGCAGGCGTACCGAATTGCTTCGTCATCTGGCCCACCAGTCCGCGGTCGACGTGCGCTCCTGGCTCGGCGACTCGGGCCGCAGCCGGATCGCCGACGAAACCTCCGGCCTGCTGTTCATCGGCGGGATGGCCGAACTCATCACCGCCTGGCTGGACGGAGCCATCGAGGCGACCTCCGAGGAGATCGTCGAGGCGGCCTGCCGCGCGCTGTGCGGTCTGTATCGCTGAATCGACTGGGCGTGTGCCGAGCCCGCGGGCGCCGCCTGACAGAATGGCGGTCCGGCCAGCACATATGAAGGGATATTCGGGGTGGATCTGCCTGTCGAACTCGTCGAGGGGCTCGAACGGGCGTGTGCGGGAGTTCCCGAGCGGCAGTTGGCCGCCTCGGTCGATCGATTGATCTCCCGCTATCGGGATCCGCGTCCGGCCGCGGCGCCGATTCTCGGTTCGCCCGCCGACGTGACCGCCTATGCGGCCTACCGTATGCCCGCGACCTGGGCGGCGGTCCGCGGCGCGCTCGGGCAGTTTCGTGAGCTGGCTCCCGATTTCCGGCCGCGCTCCTTCCTCGATATCGGCGGTGGCACGGGTGCGGCGCTGTGGGCGGCGGCGGACGCGTTCGCTTCCTTGACCGAGGCCGTCGTACTGGATCAGGTGGAGGAGGCACTGCGACTCGGACGCCGTCTGGCCGGCGGGTCCGCCGAGGCCGTGGTCCGTTCCGCGGCCTGGCATCGGGGCATGGTCACAGATCCGCGGACCGCTGATCGAGTGGACCTGGCTGCCATTTCCTATGTGCTGAGCGAACTTTCGGCCGCGGATCAGGCGGCGGTGGTCGCGCGGGCGGGCGAGGCCGCGGAGGTGGTGCTCGTCATCGAGCCGGGAACGCCCGACGGTCATCGCCGCATTCTCGGCGCTCGCGACACTCTCATCGCCGCCGGGCTCGGGGTCGTTGCCCCCTGCCCGCACCAGGCGGCCTGTCCCCTCGCCGAGGGCGCGGACTGGTGCCACTTCAGCGCCCGCGTCAACCGAACCTCCTTGCACCGCAGGCTCAAAGGCGGCGAACTCGGCCACGAGGACGAGAAGTTCTCCTACGTCATCGCCTCCCGCGTCGCGCGCCCGCGCGCCCGCGGCCGCATCCTGCGCCATCCGCTCAAGCGCAAGGGATTGGTCACGCTCCAGGTGTGCGGTGCCGACGAGGGCGTCGTCCCGACGCTCGTCTCCAAGCGGCAGGGCGAGACATATCGTCGTGCCCGAGACGTGCAGTGGGGCGACGCGTGGCCGCCCGGTTCCCCGGATTGATTGCCGACGCGCGCTGTTCGCGGAAGCTGGACTATCGACCAATTTTCATTGGACACTCGACCGATAAAGTGCGGGTGTGGCGTTTTTCCGCGCCGTTGTTCAGCTTCGATTTCAGCGGCGGAGCTAACTGCTGGTTCAATCGCGGGAGTGGATGTAACGCCGGAGCGAGTCGCGGCGATGTGCCGGTGATTTTGCCGAATGGAAAAGAATTGTGACCGTTCTGCGGGCGGGGGATTCGGATGCGACTTCAAGTGTGTTGCGGGCGCCGTTCAGGTAGCCTGTGGCCGGATTTAGTGCGTATGACCTGCGCATATGCCGTTCACAGCTGCGTGTGATCGGTTCGTGATAAGCCGAGGCAATTGACATTGTGGCGGCTGGTGCGCTAATGGCGCGGTGCGCTCGGTGGCAGAGTTCGGCCGGGTCGGAGGGGGTATTCGGATCGGTTGACGAGATGGTGAACTTCTCGAGTCCGTCTGTTTAATTCACAAATGACGCTCGGCGAAAGCGGGGCAAAAGATCGGGAAACTGCCTGTTCGCGAATTTCTGGCGAATTGAAAGATTCCGAGTCGGTCCCCTACCTTTCGGTGCTGTTGTCGGTAATTCGAATGAGCTCGACGAATTTCCGGCGACACCTCACCGAAACCGCAAAACAAGGAGTTGACCTCGCTGATGACCGTAATCTCCCGACGGATGCTGGTCTCGTTCACCGCTGCCGCCGCCATCGCGGCGCCCGCGCTCGGCGGCATGGCCGTCGCCACCGCCGACACGACGACGACGCCGGCTCCGCCGACCGGCTCGTTCACCTTCAACATCCCCGGACCGCACTCCGACAAGGACGGCGACAAGAAGGACGACGACAACGACAAGGACAAGAAGGCGTCCGTCGCGAGGATCCAGAAGGTGCTGGACTCGATCCAGGACGCCAAGGACGCGGACGACCTGAGCAAGAAGCTCGACAAGGACATCGATGCGCTGAAGGACAACGAGTCCGCGGTGCCCTCGAAGGCCAAGGACGCGTACAAGAAGTTCGAGGACGAACTCTCCGATGCCAAGAAGAAGGACAGCCTGGACGGCGACAAGGCCGCTGACACGCTGAAGAAGATCCAGGGCGACGCCAAAACGCTGAGTGCCGTGCTGAAGGCCACGGCCTGATCGTCGACCTCGTGACCGCCCAGCGCGGCGTAATCGGTTGATGCGGTGGAACGTCCGGGTTCTTTCCTCCCGGGGACCCGGGCGCTCCTCGCCGCCTGCGCGGACGCTACGCGGTCTTGCGCCGAGGTCGAGTGATGTGGGGGAGAAGGCATTCGGGGGAACGCTGGCGCAGAGCGCCACGCCAGACGCCCAGTCCGTAGGCGGCGTCGTCGAGACGGCGGGCCAGCAGGTGGGGCACGGGATTGCCGGCCGCCGGCCGCGAGCGCAGCTGCGCGACGGCGTCGACGACGATCGCGGCGGCGGTGGCCCGCCGGACCCGGCGGGAGAACGGCAGTGCCAGAACGGTTATCGGGAACCAGTGGCGCAGCAGCAGCGCTGATATCTGCCCGAGGGTGTCGGTGGCGGCGCGCGCGGTGAGTACGGCGTGCAGCCGGGGCGGGGCCTCGATGCGGCGAAGCCGTTGCCGGATATGCCTGGCGTGGGCGAGGAACCCGAGGACCGACAACAGTGCGGCCCAACGGTTCTGCAGCAGGAGCCCGATCGCGGAGAGCGCGAGCGCGGTGGGCAGCACCGCTGGTGCGACGTTCGCGCCGTGACGGTCGGCGAGGGGGGCGGCACTGGTGCCGTAGAGGTATTTGCGGATGAGCCAGGGACCGGGGGTGCGGCGGTGTTCGTGCCGGACGGTCACGTCGGCGACATAGCGTACGAGTGAGTCGTCGCGGCACAGGCGCCAGATCAGATCCACATCCTCGCCGAGGCGCATGGATTCGTCGAAGCCGGTGCCGAGTGCTTGCGCGCGGGCGATCAGGCAGGCCGCCGGGACCCAGCCGACCCGGGAAAGTGGTTGTACGACAGCGGAAACGGGGCCCAGGTCCAGGGAGGATCGGGAACTCTCGTAGCGGGTGATCCAGTTCGCGTCGGGATCCGCCAAGCCGAGGATGCGCGGGGCGACCGCGGCCACGCGCGCGTCGGCGAACTGGAGCAGCAGGCGCTCGAGCTCGCCGGCGGCCAGCACCGTGTCCGCATCGCAGAACGCGACGAAAGGTGTTGTGACAGTGCGGAGTCCGGCATTGCGTGCGGCTGCTGGACCGGCATTGACATCCAGCCGCACGAGCGTGGCGTCGAACTCCTTCGCGACCTCGGCATGTGCGAGCGGGTCCGGGGAGGCGTCGTCGACGACCACGACCCGCACCCCGGTCAGGCCCGCCAGCAGACGTCGCAGAGCGCGGGGCGAATCGTGCACCGGCACAACGACGGTGAGCTGATCGAGCGGCGCCGGCTCACCGGCGGAGGCGATCTGCGCGAGCCCTAGTCCGAGCAGTGCGCCGGCCAGATTCGCCGTCACCGCGTCGGAAACGGTGAATTCCCCGGTGTCACCGAGGATTGCGGCAGCAGCGGGCCGTACCTTCAACAGCCTGGTCGGGCTGCCGCCGAACAGCAACTGTCCCTCGGCGAACCGGCGGACGGTCGCGTCGAGCCGGACAACGGTGCCCACGGCGAGCCAGGCCGAGCCGCTCACGTGCCGAAGCCCCCTTCCGCGCGCACCACGGATCCGTTCAACACCGCGCCCTCGGCCGAACAGCAGAAGGCGATGGTCGCGGCGATCTCCTCGGGTTCCAGGACGCGCCGAAGACCCTGGTGCGCGGCGAGTTCGGCCGGATCGTCGATGTCGTCGTAGAGAGCAGCGGTGGCGGTGAGCATCTCGGTCCGGGTGGCGCCGGGCGAAACCGCGACCGCCGACATTCCGGTGCCGACCAGATCGGCCGACAGGCCCCGCACGATCCCGATGACCGCGTGCTTGCTCGCGGCATAACCGGCCAGATGGAACAAGCCCCGCTCGCCCGCCGCCGAGGCGACCGCGACGAACCGGCATCCGGCGGGATTCGGCCCGGCCAGCATGACCGGGACGGTTGCGGCGGCGGTGTTCCACACACCCAGCGCGTTCACCTCGAGTAGTGCGCGCACCTCGGATTCCGGCGTCTGCCACTGCGTCTGCCCGCCGGCGATGATCCCGGCCGCGGCGACGGCCGCGTCCAGCCGTCCGAACCTGGACAGCGTCTGCGCGACGGCGGCCCGAAGCTGTTCGGGCTCACGCACATCGCAGACCACCGGCAGGACCCGCTCCGGATCGGTCGCCGCCACCGCGGCCAAATCCGCCTGGGAAGCAAGCGAATACCGCACCCCGGCGGAGGCGGGCCCGGTGCCACAGGCATCGATCGCGGCCACGTGGCAGCCGCGGCGCAGCAGCTCACGCACAGTCGCCGCGCCGACGCCGCGCGCGGCTCCGGTGACGAAGGCGACCCGCACCGGCGGGTTATCGAAGCTCATCGACAATTCTCCGCACCATCCGATCGACCAGTTCCGCACCCGCCCGCGCGCTCGCGCCGGCCGGATCGCCGAGTACGCCGTTGGGCGACACCGCACGAACTCCGTTGCGCCGCAGCCGGTCCATGAGTTCCGGCAGTGGCTCCACATTCCCCGCGACGGCCTCGGTCGGTGCGACATCTCCGGGGGCGAGATGCAGCATGATCGAGGTCTCGGTATATCCGGCGTGCGCGTCACCGGGGACGGCGCACGGCAGCCACCGCACGTCGTGTCCTTGTGCGCGAAGGGTTTCCACGGCTGTGCGCAACGCGCCAACGTTACCGCCGTGCCCGTTGACGAAGACGATCTCACCCGCCCACAGGGTCAGTGAACGGGTGAGTTCGATGATCATCTCGGTCAGCACCCGCGTGCCGACCGAGAACACCCCGGGGAATCCCTGATGCTCACCGCTCGCGCCGAACGCGATCGCCGGGGCCACCCAACTGCCGGTCAGCTCGCCAACCCGCTGCGCGACCGCGGTCGCGATGACGGTGTCGGTGGACAGCGGCAGATGCGGGCCGTGCTGCTCGGTCGCGCCGACCGGCACGAGCACGCGCGGGCGCTCGGGCAGGTCCGGATAGCGCGCGGCGGCGAGCGGGAACATCCTCAGCCGCCGAGCGTCCGGGTGAATCCCGGCTGCACGATGACGTCCTCGGGGGTGAGCTCGTGAATGGAGGATTTGCCCAGGCCCAGCAGCGCGGAATCGATTCCGCCCCGCAGGATGTCGAGCACGTTCTCCACACCGGCCTGCCCGTTGGCGGCCAGGCCCCACAGGTACGCGCGCCCGATCATCACCGCGCGAGCGCCCAGGGCGACCGCCTTGACCACATCGCTGCCGCGCCGGATTCCGCCGTCCAGCACGATCTCGAACTGATCGCCGACCGCGCCGGAGATGGCCGGCAGGCACCGGATCGGGGCCGGAGTGCTGTCCAGGTTGTTGCCGCCGTGGTTGGACACCGAGATCGCGGTGACCCCGGCGTCGACGGCGCGCCGGGCGTCGTCGACGCGGCAGATGCCCTTGAGCATGAACGGCCCGTCCCACTCCTTGCGCATCCAGGCGATGTCGTCCCAGGTGGCCAGCGGCGTCTGCATCCACTCGTAGTAGGCGCCGAAGAAGGTGGGCGCTTTCTCCCCGGGCGCGGCGAGATTCGGCGTGGTCAGATCGGGAATCGTTCGGGCCTTGGCGAATTCGTAGGCCCAGCGCGGCCGGGCCAGCACGCTCAGCGCGTTCTGGCGCATCGCCTTGAAATCGAGCTTCTCGGGGATGGTGGGCGAACCCCAGTCACGGCCGTTGGAGAACGACCAGTCCAGCGTCGCGATCAGGCCCTTCGCCCCGGCCTCGCGGGCCTCGCGCAGGCGGCGGGACATGGTCTCGCGGTCGCCCATCCAGTACGACTGGAAGAACGTCGCCGGATTCGCCTCCAGCACGTCCGAAAGCGGTTTGCTGGCAAAGGAACTCAGTCCCATCGCGGTGCCGCGGGCTGCGGCCGCGCGGGCGACGGCGACCTCGCCGTCGGGGTGCACGGCCTGCACGCCGGTGGGAGAGATGATCACCGGCAGCGAAATGTCCTGTCCCAGAACGGTGGTGGACAGCTCACGGGTGTCCGACAGCCCCGCCACGTGCGGTGCGAAGCCGAGTTCGCGGAACGCGGCGGTGTTGTCGTCGTAGGACACGCCGGCCTCGGAACCGGCCAGCAGCGCGCTGTACACGGATTTCGGCAGACGTTTGCGAGCGCGGCGCTGTGCTTCGGCCACGGTCTCGAACCAGGCATTGCGGGGCATTGCGGAAATCCTTGTCTAGATGGGGCTTTCGGAGCAGGCGCGGCTGGGCATGCTGATGGGCATACCGAGCGATACCTCCCGCTTCTTGCCGGTTCGAGAGTGGTCCTGCGACGGTTTGGGCGTCTTGCCCGGGGTCCGGCCCGCCAGCAGCGATTCACCGTATCCCTGTACGCATTCGGGATCCGGGCCGTCCAGCGGCAGACCGGTGAAGAATTTGGCCGCCATACAACCGCCGCGGCAGGAATCGTAGAAGTTGCAGGAGGCGCACGCGCCGCCGCCGGTGGGTGCGCGCAGCTCGGCGAACAGCGCGGATTCCCGCCAGACACTGGCGAATCCGCCGTCGGTGAGCAGGTTGCCCGCCTTGAAGGTGTCGTGGATGGCGAACGGGCAGGCGTAGACGTCCCCGACCGGATCGATCAGGCACACCACCCGCCCGGCGCCGCACAGGTTCAGCCCCGGCAGCGATTCGCCGAAGGCGGCCAGGTGGAAGAACGAATCGCCGGTGAGCACGGATTCGCCGTTGGCCATCAGCCAGTCGTAGAGCACGCGCTGATCCGCGGCGGTGGGGTGCAGTTCGTCCCAGGTGTCCGCGCCGCGGCCGGACGGGCGCAGCCGGGTCAGCCGCAGCGTGGCGCCGTAGCGGTCGGCCAGCGCCTGGAATTCGTCCAGCTGGTTGACGTTGTGCCTGGTCACCACGACCGAGATCTTCGCGTCCCGGAATCCGGCGTCGGCCAGGTTCTGCAATGCGCGAGTGGCCATATCGAACGATCCGGGGCCGCGGACCGCGTCGTTGACCTCCGCGGTCGCGCCGTCGAGGGAGATCTGCACGTCCACGTAGTCGGTGGCGGCGAGTCTCGCGGCGCGCTCGGAGGTCAGGCGCACACCGTTGGTGGAGAATTTGACGCCGACGTCGTGCGAGACGGCGTAGTCGAGCAACTCCCAGAAGTCACTGCGGACAGTGGGCTCGCCGCCGCCGATGTTGACGTAGAACACCTGCATGCGCTGCAGCTCGTCGATGACGGCCTTGCACTGTTCGGTGCTCAGCTCGCGCGGGTCGCGCCGTCCGGAGGAGGACAGGCAGTGCACGCAGGCCAGATTGCAGGCGTAGGTCAGCTCCCAGGTCAGGCAGATCGGGGCGTTGAGGCCGCGTTCGAACTGCTCGATGAGCCGGGGGACGGGCGCGGGAGCGGGTGCGGGGTCGGGAAGCATGGTCGTCATGGCGTGCGGGCCTCCGGCGGTCGAGGGGTGATCATCTTGCTGCGCGCCAGGGCGGCGAGCGCGGACACATACCGTTGCTGCTCATTCGCCGGAACACCGGCGCGGTCGATCGCGGACAGTGCGGAGGGGCATTCGGCGAGCTGTTCGACGACGCCGACCAGCTGCACCGACTTCAGAAACGAGAGCTTGCGCGTGTGGAAATCGTAGGCCAGGGCCCCGAAGGGCTCGCCGCGAAGCGAGACCGTCGGGGCGAGCTGCCACGCCGAGCGGGCATCGAATGATCCGTCGGCACAAGCGTTCTCGTTCGGGTCAGTAGACACCGCACATGCCATCGATCGAGACGTCCTCGACGAGGCTGTCGGCGGCGGGGTCGAGCTGGACCTCGGCCTGGGCCTGCTGGGCGGCCGTGCCGTATTCGGTGCGGTTGTGCTCGCTCATGACTCTCCTTCGGAGTGCTGAATATGTGATCCGGATAATAATGGCACCGGAGGTCATAATGGAAGGGATTCGGCGAATTCTGCTAACTTCGCTCAGGTGAGCGATCGAGTGCGCAAATCACCGGGCAGGCCCCCGGCCACCGATCACGGCGCGATCGAGGCGGTGGCCTTCCGCCTGTTCGCCGAGCGCGGTTTCGACGCGACGTCCCTGGACGACATCGCCGCGGCGGTCGGGGTCGGCCGCCGGACGCTGTTCCGCTACTACAAGTCCAAGAACGACATTCCCTGGGGACAGTTCGACGCCAGCCTCGTGCATCTGGCGCGGCATCTGGACGATATGCCCGAGGATGTGCCGGTGCACGAGGCGGTGCAGCGGGCGGTCATCGAATTCAACCGGCTCGATCCCGGCGTGGTCGCCTCACATCGGCAGCGGATGCATTTGATCCTGGCCACCCCTGCGCTGCAAGCGCATTCGGTGCTGCGCTATCAGCAGTGGCGCGCGGTGATCACGAATTTCGTGGCGCGGCGGTTCGAGCTGGATCCGGGAGATCTGTTGCCGCGCACCGCCGGACAGGTGACCCTCGCGCTCGCGCTGAGCGCCTACGAACAGTGGCTCGAGGATGCCGACTCGTCGCTGGAGGCGTTGCTGGCCGCGACGTTGTCGGCGTTGAAGGCGTATCTCGCTGCGGGCGTGGGCGATTCGGCCGGTCGGTGACCGAACGCCTCGTAGAGTTCGGGCAGGAAGCGGGACAGGTGGTGCATCTCCTGACCGCAGTGCATCAACAGATTTCGCGCGACGTCCACGCCCAGCACCACATCGCGCGGATCGACCGATGCCCCACGTGCGGTGGCGCACAACGCTTGTCGAGCGTCGGGCACGTGCAATCCGTACAGATTCAAGTAGAAGCGGCTGCGCATCTCCACGCCGCCGGGCACGGGCCGGACCTGGTGGGCGAGCCGGCCCAGATCCACGGGCGCGACCGAACTGCCGACCCGTCCGAATACGACGGTGTGTCCGTCGGGGACGGTGAATCCGTGCCCGACCGGGTCGTCGAAGCGGATCGCGAGCTGCTGGAGTTTCGGGCCGATGTACTCGTCGACGTAGGAGATGTTGCCGACGTATCTGGCGCGATCGGGCACCGGTGCGGCTGTTTTGTCGACGGCGATCGAGGCGTACATGTGCGCGTCCGGATGCCACAGTTTATAGCGGGCCGAATCGTTCGAGTGCCAGCCGAACCACCAGTCCCACATCCGGGCGGTCACCCGGGGCATCTCGGTATGGCATGCGACCCAAGAGATTCCGGTGGCGGTCTGCCCGTAGCCGGTCTCGATCGGTGAGTAGCCCGTCGGTGCGAGTTCGCGGGTGAGTCCGGTGAAGTCGGGGATGCTCGCGGCCGGGACGGGTGGTCCGGCGAAGGCCGCCCGAACCGGATCGGGTGCCGGAAGTGTGTGGGCGGACATGAAGCGCGAGAACGGCTTTGCCCAATCCTGTGCGGAATATCCCGGATAGCGGGGCGGGCACGTCGGCTGATCGGCCCGTGCGACCGCTCGCGTCCACGGCCCGACCGCCAACGCACCCGCTGCCGCGCCGCCCGAGAGCAGGGCGGCGCGACGGGAAAGTCTCACACTGCGCACCATCGGGTGAAGATAACCCGGACCGGTCGCGAGCGCGTGCGGCTCGCTCGATCCTGGGCAGGTGGCAGGCTTCGCCCGGATCGATTGGGATGCATCACAATCGGCCGCTCAGCGGTCTACCGACACCGTGACGCTGTTCGGAGTGTGCTGATGCCCGGTGGGCCCGAGACCACCCTCGCCATGGGGGAGATGCGTGGGCGTCAGCGTGGGGCGGCAGCCAGATCGGGGTGCGCGCGTCCGGCGATCAACGGCAGTTCGAGGAAGGTTCTGATGCCGGGCTCGGCGGCGCAGACATAGGGAATCGAATTGACGCAGTGGTTGGCCGTGGCCACGATGCCGGGATTGCGGCGCAGGCCCTCCGCGACGCTCGCGGGCTGCCAGCCGTGGATGACCACGAATGTGTCCGGGTCGCCGAGGATTTCGATCTCGTAGCGTTCACCCTGCGGGCCGAACTCCCAGGCCGGTTCGAGGTTCTCCTCGCCCATCAGCCAGTTGACCGCGATCCGCACCACCACCTTGTCGCCGATCGTCGCATCCCACTGAAACCGCTGGGCGGCAACCTTTCCCGGCTCTATGACGCCCAGCGGCGAGTCGATCGGCGCGGTCGCGACGGCGACCTCGTGCGAGGTGCCGATCGTCGCTTCGGCGAAACCGAGTGTGTCCAGGCACATGCGCACCGATTGGGTGAATCCGCCGGACAGCAGGCCCAGCATCGGGCTCTTGTACGCCTCGTCCGGGGTGCCGCCGAAGCCCATCACCCAGCGCAGCACATCGGGTGCGTTGTAGGTACGCATATCGGAGAACTCCTCCGCGCGTACGAAGGTGACCGCCGAGGACATCGACGAGAGCACCAGCGGATGCAGGTCGGTGGTGCCGCCGGGATTGATGCCGGTGCCGTGCAGGGTGACTCCGGCGTCCGCGGCTGCCTGCGCGAGCGCGGCATCGCGTTCACCCGGATAGAACCAGCCCACCGGCGTCACGATGTTCTTGCCGGAGCGCAGGATTCGCGTGACCTCCTCGGGATTCGGCACCAGCGGGGAGTAGACCACCGCGTCGGCGTCCAGCGCCAGGATCGCGTCGACGTCGTTCGACGCGGCCACACCGAGCGGGTCGATGCCCAGGATCTCCCCGACGTCCTTGCCGTTCTTGTCCTCGGAATGGACGTAGCATCCGGCGAGTTCGAGTTCCGGATGCCGCAGCACGGCCTCGATGGCGGCCTTGCCGACGCCGCCGGTCGCCCACTGCACAACCCTGAGCATGAGCCCTCCTTCGTGGTGACAACTCACCGAGTGAAATTCTCTTCCGCGTGGCCAGCCTATCGTCTGGACTGGTGTCTATAAATGTGTTCGGCGTTGTGCTACGGTCACCCGCATGAAACGGCTGGGTTGCGGAGTCGTGCAGGTGAGCGGCGTGGCCGCGGATATGTGGGCGGCGGTGTGACATGGCCGGCTCGCTCGACCAACTCGGTTACTATCTGCTCGCGGGTGCGGGCGGCAGCGGGCCCGGCGCGCTGATCGAGGAGGCGCGGACGGGGGAGGAGATGGGGTTCGGCACCGCGTTCATCTCCGAGCGATGGAATATCAAGGAGGCCGCCTCCCTTGTCGGGGCGGCGTGCGCGGTCACCGAACGCATGCGGATCGCCACGGCCGCAACCAATCACAACACCCGGCATCCGCTCGTCACCGCATCGTGGGCGACCACGATGCATCGCCTGTCCGGTGGCCGGTTCACCCTCGGCATCGGCCGCGGCATCGCGCCCGTGCAGGCCGCCTTCGGGGTGCCGCCGGTGACCACGGCGCAGATGGCGGATTGGGCGCAGGTGATGCGCCGATTGTGGCGCGGCGAGACCATCATCGGTCACGAGGGTCCGATGGGCCGGTACCCGGTCCTGGTGCTGGACCCGGACATGGACGAGGACATCCGGCTCGGCCTGGTCGCCTTCGGACCGAAAAGCCTTGCCCTGGGCGGGCGTTCATTCGACGACGTCATCCTGCACACCTACTTCACGCCCGAAACCCTGCGCCGCTGTGTCGACACGGTGAAAACCGCGGCCGAACGCGCCGGTCGCGATCCCGCCGATGTCCGGGTGTGGTCCTGCCTGGCGACCGTGGGCGATCATCTGCCCGAACCGGTCCGGCTGCGCAAGACCGTCGCGCGCCTGGCCTCGTATCTGCAGGGGTATGGCGATCTGCTGGTCCGGACGAATCGCTGGGATCCGGCTGTGCTGGAACGCTTTCGCAGCGATCCGGTGGTCACCTCGATTCCGGGTGCGATCGACGCCAAGGCCACCGACGAGCAGATCGAGCGGATCGCGGAACTGATTCCGGACGAATGGCTGGCCGCATCGGCGACGGGATCCCCGGAGGCCTGCGCCGCCCGCGTGCGCGCCGAATTCGACCTGGGAGCGGACCGGGTCATCCTGCACGGCGCCGCGCCGCGGGAATTGCAGCCGATCGTCGCGGCCTATCGCGGCGATGCCGAGGAGATTCGATGATGGATTACGGCGATATCCCCACGGCCGCGACCGAACTCACCCCCGAGCGGCTCACCGCCGTGTTGCGCGACGCGGGCCATGACGTCGTCGTGAAATCCGTTACCGCCACGCCGATCGGGTCGGGTCAGATGGCGGGGTCCTTCCGGCTCGGCCTCGGGTACCGGGGTGAGTCCCGGCTTCCGGACCGGATGGTCGCCAAGCTCGCGACCGGCCCGAAGGAGCAGCGCGAGTTCGGATCCGGCGCGTTTCGCAACGAGGTGCGCTTCTATCGCGACCTCGCGGCGACGGTCCGGGTGCCGGTGCCGCGCGCGCATGCCACGGCGGTGTCCGAGTCCGGCAGCGAATTCCTCTTGCTGCTGGACGATCTCGCGCCCGCCGAACAAGGCGACCAGATCGCCGGATGTACGGTGCCGCAGGCCCGTGCGGTCGCCGTCGCGGCGGCCGGACTGCACGGCCCGCGCTGGTGTGACGAGACGCTGCTGCGCGAACCCGGGCTGGCCCTGCCGACCGACGCTGATCGCGAACTGATGGAATCGGTTCTCGCCCCGATGACTTCGGCCTTCCGGGACCGGTTCGCCGATCGGCTCACCGGACCGGAATCCGCACTCCTGGACTGGCTCGAGGCGACCGCGGGGGAGTGGCTGATCGCCCCGATCGAGCATTTCGCCCTGCTGCACGGCGATCTGCGGGTGGACAACATCATGTTCGGTCCCGAGGGCGCCGTCACCGTCATCGACTGGCAGACCATCACGCCCGGACATCCGTTGCGCGACATCGCGTTCCTGCTGTCCACCAGCCTCACCGTCGACGACCGGCGGGCCGCGGAACACGGTCTGCTGGCCGACTATCACGAGGCGCTGCTGGCGCACGGTGTCACCGGTTACACACTGGACCAGTGCCGCCGTGACTACGCCGCCTCGCTCATCCAAGCTCCGCTGATCGTCGTCTTCGGTTGCGGCGCAGCCCAGCCCACCGAACGCGGCGACCGCATGTTCCGCGCCATGCTCGCGCGCAGCGCCGCAGCCGTCCAGGATCTCGTCCCGGGCGCACTGGGCTGATCTCGGCAGGTACCGTGTCGTGTTCGGCTGCGTGAAGTGGTCCGAGAGTGTGCCGGACTAGCCTGCGGCGGTTGGGGATTCGCGCAGCGGGTCGGCCCGAAGACCCGGCAGGACGAAGCGGCGCATGTGGCGCGATACCGCGGCGGGATCGTCCGCGTCGATCGTCTCGCCGTGGACGGTGCCGAGGGAGATCAAGACCCGTGCCACCCATTCGGCGACCTCGGCCAGGTCGTGGTGCGGGTGGATCTCGCCGCGGGCGGCGGCGGCCTGGACATAGGGCAGCCAGAACGAGGCGAGGTCCGGCACCAGACCCGACACGCCCGCGCCCGCGCAGGCGGCGAACTCCTCTGGTTCGGTCATGCGCAGCCGCAGCGGGAGCGCGCCCGGATCGTCGTAGGTGTGGCGGCCGATCCGCACGCCCGCGACGAGTTGTTCGGCGAAGGTGCCGAGGGTGTCCAGCTCGGTGCGGGCATCGCTCCAGTAGGAGTCGCTCAGGCGCACGATCGCCGCGCCCAGCAGCGCCGCCTTGTCCGGGAAGTGCCGGTACAGCCACGCCCGCGACACCCCGGCCTCCTCGGCCACCTCGCTGACCGTGGTGGCGCGAATTCCCTTGCGCGCCAGCAGCGTCTGGGCCGCGTCGAGTAACCGGTCCACCACCTGTGTCGTCGGTGCCTCGGTCACGCGCCCCGCTTCCGGCTCGAAGGTCCGCCGAGGCGGATCACCACTGGTTCCGCGAAAACCATAGCAAAGCGTAGACAGTTCTGAGATTCTGTCTACCGTAGACAGAATCGTTCATCTGTCTACTGGGCTCGGAAGGGATCGGGAATGTACCTACCGCGGACCGCCGTGATCGGCGCCGGTATCAGCGGGTTGACCGCGGGCAAGATGCTCAACGACTACGGCGTGCCGTACGTGTGCTTCGAATCCTCCGACCGGGTCGGGGGCAACTGGGCGTTCGGCAATCCGAACGGCCACTCCAGCGCCTACCGGTCCCTGCATATCGATACCTCGAAGCATCAGCTGTCCTTCCGGGACTTCCCGATGCCCGAGAGTTATCCCGACTTCCCGCACCACACCCAGATCAAGCAGTATCTCGACGACTATTGCGCGGCTTTCGATCTCGGCTCGGCGATCGAATTCGGCAACGGTGTCACGCACGCGCGGCGGCTGCCCGGCGGCGGTTGGGAACTCGACACCCAGCGCGGGCAGGCCCGGCGATTCGACCTGCTGGTGGTGGCCAACGGCCATCACTGGGATCCGCGCTACCCGAATTTCCCGGGCGAGTTCACCGGCGAGACGATGCACGCGCACCACTACATCGACCCGCGCACCCCGATGGACTTCCGAGACCAGCGCATTCTGGTGGTGGGCCTGGGCAACAGCGCGGCCGATATCGCCGTGGAACTGTCCTCCAAGGCGCTGGGCAACCGGCTGACGCTGTCCACCCGCTCGAGCGCGTGGATCGTGCCGAAATACATCGCGGGCCGTCCCGCCGACAAGTACTACCGCACGACCCCGTATCTGCCGCTGTCCTGGCAGCGCAAGATCGCCCAGTTGGGGCAGCCGCTGACCGCGGGCCGGCCGGAGAACTACGGATTGCCCACGCCGAATCACAACTTCTTCGAGGCGCATCCGACGCAGTCGGTGGAACTGCCGCTGCGGCTGGGCTCCGGTGACGTGCTGCCCAAACCCGACATCACCCGATTCGACGGGCGCACAGTGTATTTCGAGGACGGCAGCAGTGACGACTTCGATATCGTCATCTACGCCACCGGCTACAACATCACCTTCCCGTTCTTCGATCCCGAATTCATCAGCGCCCCGGACAACCGGATCGACCTGTACAAGCGAATGTTCCTGCCCGGTATGGACGATCTGGTGTTCGCCGGATTCGCGCAGTCCACCCCGACCCTTTTCCCGTTCGTCGAATGCCAGGCGCGGCTGATCGGCGCGTACGCGATCGGCCGCTACCGCCTGCCCGCCGAGTCGGAGATGCACCGCGTCATCGTCGCCGACCAGCAGCGCTACACCGGCCACATGCTCGACCGCCCCCGCCACACCCAGCAGGTCGACTACTTCCTCTACGAGCACGATATGCGGACGAACGAACTGCCCGCCGGAGCCCGCCGAGCCGCCTCGGAAGGGCCACCGACCTGGTCGCACGTGGGCGAGCAGGCCGCGACGCCGGAGGTGAACGGATGAGCGTGGACTATCGGCAGATCTCGTTCGATTCCAGTGGAATCGACTGTGACGGATGGTTTTTCGAGCCCAGCCCTGGGGGCGCGTTCCAACGGGCCGAGGGGTGTCCGGTGGTGGTGATGGCGCACGGTTTCGGCGGGACCAAGGATTCGGGTCTCGCGCCGTTCGCGCGGGCGCTGCGTGATGCCGGACTCGCCGTGCTCGCCTTCGATTACCGTGGCTTCGGTGCTTCGGGAGGGGTTCGGCGGCAACGGGTTTCGATGGCCGAGCAGGCGCAGGACTATCGGGCGGCCATCGCGGCGGCCGGGCGGCAAGCCGGGGTGGACGCCGCGCGGGTGATCGTGTGGGGCGTATCGATGTCCGGTGGGCACGCGCTGACCGTCGCCGCGGATCGCGCGGACGTGTGCGCGGTGATCACGATGGTGCCGCTGGTGTCCGGCGCGGCCGCGGGGCTGCTCGCGTACCGGCAGGTGGGCGCGGGGGCGGTCGCTGGATCGACGGTGACGGCCGTGCGCAGTGCGGTCGCGTCCCGGCTGGGACAGGAGCCGGTGATGATGCCGCTGGTCGGCCGCCCGGGCGAACGCGCGGCGCTGACCGCCGACGGGTACTACGAGAGCTATCTCGCCCTGGCCGGTCCGACCTGGCGCAACGAGGTGGACGCCGCGGTCGGCCTCGTACTCGGCGGTTATCGAGTCGGTCGGTGCGTGAGCCGGATCGGCGCTCCGGTGCTGATGCAGATCGCCGATTTCGACCGGGTGGCGCCGCCGCACGCCGCGGCGAAGGTCGCCTTCACCGCGCGCGCCGAGGTGCGGCACTATCCGTGCGATCACTTCGACGTGTTCCCGGGACAGGCGTGGTTCGACGCCGCGGTCGCCCATCAGATCCATTTCCTCCGCAGACATCTCGCCGGGGCCGCACCGGCCGATGCGAAGCTCGACGCGGAGCGGACCGCATGAGCGCGCCGCAGGACCGCACGGCTGTGGTGACCGGCGGGGCATCGGGAATCGGCGCGGCGACGGTGCGCGCCCTGGCCGCACTCGGCTATCGGGTCGTGGTCGCCGATATCGATGCGGCCGCCGCCGCGCGGCTGGCCGGCGAACTCGGTGAGGCCGTCACATCCGTGCGGATGGACGTGACCGACGAGGATTCGGTCGCGGCGGCGTTCGCCGCCGCGGCGGGTGCGCACGCGGTCGTGCACTGTGCGGGCGTCTCGGTGCCGGGCCCGATCACCGAACTCGAACTCGCGGGCTGGCGCACCACCGTGGACGTCTGCCTGACCGGTACCTTCCTGGTGATCAAACATGCCGGCCGTCATCTGGCCGACGGCGGCAGCATCGTCTGCATCGCCTCGCTCAACGGGCGGCAACCGGGAACCGGCATGGCGGCCTACTGTGCCGCGAAAGCCGGTGTGCTGATGCTGATCGAGGTCGCCGCGCTCGAACTCGCCGAGCGCGGTATCCGGGTGAACGCCATCTCTCCCGGTCTGGTCGACACCCCGCTGGTCGCCGGTGTCGCGCTGGTGCCGGGCCTGCGCGAGGAGTATCTGGAGAACACCCCGCTCGGGCGCAGCGGCCGGCCGGAGGAGATCGCCGACGCGGCGGTATTCCTCGCCTCGGACCACACCCGCTGGATGACCGGGGCGACGCTCGATCTCAACGGCGGCGCCCATCTGCGGCGTTATCCGGATGTGCTGGGACGTGTCCGAGCGATGGCGGAGGCGGCGACCGAGACGTAAGCCGTTGTGCGGCAGCACTTCACGAGGCCGGCGCCGGTGATGCTCACACCCGCGTCCCCACGGTGTCGGCGCGGGTGGCGGCGGCGACGGCGGCCAGCACGCGCTCCAGTTCGCCCGCGCGATCCGACGGAGCGCCGCCGGTGCGCCACGCGATGTAGCCGTCGGGGCGGATCAGGGTCGCCCCCGTCGGCCCGATGCCGTACGCGTTCTCGAACGTCGCGGGGTCCTCGAACAGGACGTCGGCGCCGATCTGTTCGAACGCCACACCGATTCCCAGCTTCTCCCCGACTCGCGTTGCCGCGGAACGCCATTGGTGGTCCCGGGACAGCAGTACCCAGTCGTGCCGGATCAGATCCAGCGTCGAGCACCGGCGTCCGTCCACGGTGACCCACAGGTGCGGTGCGCGGGTGCCGGGCTGACCCGCCCAGTCGTCGGGCCGCGCGGCCGCGGGCAGGGACGGGTCCGCACCCAGCACCGCCGCAGAACGGTACAGCTGTCCCAATTCGATGGCGGAATCGTCGAGCACCGGGGTGTCGGACTCGGCGGTGGTCAGGTAGGCCTTGTAGTCGGCGCGGGCGAACAGTTGATCGTGACGCAGATCCGCGATCGGACGGCGCTCGGCGTCGTAGGTGTCCAGCAGTCGCGCATCGGATTCCCCCGACAGCACCGCGGCCAGCTTCCAGGCCAGATTGTGCGCGTCGTCGATGCCGGTGTTCGCACCGAATCCGCCACGGTTGGGCGGCAATTGGTGCGCCGCGTCGCCCGCCAGGAAGATCCGTCCCGACGAGAAGCGGTCGGCGATCAGAGCCGTCAGATCCCACCGTCCGGTGGTGATCGGTTCGATCGGGATATCGCTACGGCCGATCGCGCGCCGGACCACCTCGATCTGCTGCTCGGCGTCGCGCTCGACGTCGTCGGACAGCATCAGCACCCAGCGCCCGTCGCCGTAGGTGGTGAGGAATGCCCGCAGATCGGGCTGTTCGATCTCGAACTGGACCACCCCGTCGCGCAGGTACTCCTCGAGCGGGGCCCGGAACAGGATGCTGCGCTGCACCGAGAGCGGCCCGACGCCGTGGCGGTCGATACCCAGGCCGGTGCGCACGCCGCTGTCGCCGCCGTCGGCCGCGACGACGTACCGGGCCCGCAGGATGTATTCGTTGCCGTCGTCGCGGCGGCGCAGCCGGGCGGTGACGCCGTCCTCATCGGGTTCGAGGCCGAGAAGTTCGGTGCCCGTTCGCAATTCGGCGCCGAGTTCGATCGCCCGCGCACGCAGCAGCGGCTCGAGCCGGTCCTGGGTGATGGCGACCGCGTGCACCGGCGACTGTTCGGCGCCGTACGCGCCGGCACCGCCCGGGGTCCACGGATATTCCTCGAACCAGTGTCCGGTCAGGCTCTCCACCCGGGCTCTGCGCGGTGGCCTCATGCCCTGCGTGGAGGCGGGCGCCTCGATGCCGACCTGGCGGAAGTGCTCGACCGTGCGGGTGGTGAAGCCGATTGCCCGAGGGTGCGGCGAACTGCCGTGGTGCTTGTCGATCACGACGACGGGCACGCCACGCCAGGACAGGAATACAGCCGCGGACAGCCCGACCAGGCTCCCGCCGACGATCAGAACCGGTGTGTTGTCGATGTCTTCGGTGTTGACGCGCATCGTGATCATGCCTTCCCGGGGTGTCGGAGAACTCTGCTGAAAATGTAACTCGGTAAGAAATGTTATTCAATAACGAATCTTAGTGAGTTACGTCATTTGATAGGCTCTGGGCATGACGAGCGAGCCGCCCGGACTGCGGGAACGCAAGAACGCCCAGACCCGGCGCACCCTCGCCGAGGCGGCCGAACGGTTGTTCCTGGAGAAGGGATACGAGCAGGTCGGCGTCAAGGAGATCGCCGACGCGGCCGATATCTCCGTGCCGACGATGTTCCGCCACGTGCCCGACGGCAAGGAGGCCGTGATGTTCGACGACGGTGTGGAACGTCGCGAGAGCATCCTCGCGGCGGTGCGCCATCGTCCTGCCGGTCGGTCGCTGCTCGCGGCGCTGCGCGAGTTCATGGCGGGACGCGGCCCGTTCCTCGCCGATCCGGACCCGGAGATGCGCCGGCGCACCGAACTGATCATGAACACCCCCGCGCTGCGTGAATATTCGCGCCGGTTGTGGATTCGCTGCGAAGAGCCGCTCGCCGCGGCCATCGCCGCCGAACTCGGACGCGAGCCCGATGACATCACCGCACGAGCCGTCGCGCGCTACGTCCTCGAGATCCCTCAGTTCCTCGGCGACGAGCCCGATCCCCGCGCCGCGCTGGACGCGGTCTTCGCCTTGCTCGAACGGGGTTTGGACGGGGTGCGGCGCCCCGTGCCCGAAGCCATGACTTCGGAGGCGTGACAGCCGTTTCCCGCGCTTGCGGATCCGCAATTCCCGAGTGTGGCAAGGGGGTGGCGGGCGCAGTACCTTGGCCGCGGGCGGATTCGCCGGTCGGGGCCCGACCCGGTCGTGGCGCGCGCGAGGCGCCGACCGGTCGCGGGCAGGACGGGAAGGATTGCGTTGCTGCATGACGTGGCTTCCGAACTGGCCCGAACCCTCGTTCGGCTGGTTAAGCGCGAGGGACGCGCTGCGGAAAGGCCGTTACGGGACGTCGTGGACGGCCTTCGCGATGTTCCCGAATACACCGAGTCCGATGCTGCTTCCGCGCATCGGATCCTGCGCGGTGAATCCGACTCCGAGACCCGCACGCCCGAGCTGTCCGGGACGGTGCATCGGGACCAACGCGCGCCGCTGGCGGTAGCGGATGAACTGCAACAGCTCCACCTGTCCGGAGCCAAGGCGATATGGACGAATTTCCGGCCGAAGGATATGCACCTGCGCAAGTTCGAGGCGTGGATCCTGGCGAAAACCGAAGGGCCGCTTCCGGAACTGGACGAGGCGTTCGGCTGCAACTGCAACGAGATGATCATGTGGGCCGCCGCCCGCCGGAACGTGCTCACCCGTGATCAGCTTCGTGAGCAGTTCGCGCCGTTGCTGAGCGGCAGAGCCCGGCGCGCGCGAAGCCGGGGCACAATGCCGGACGACTTCGAGCACAACCTGGTTCGCACCATGCTCCCGCACGGCACCCAGCGCTACGTCCCCGAGGATCCGCTCGGCGCGCGGCCCCGGCGTGGCGATCTGGTCGTCTGGTCCGGATGGGGTGAGGAGAACGCGCACACCGCCATGGCGACCGGACGTCTCGTCGGCGCGAATCGCGATCCCGAGGTGTACTCGTTCTGGCCCCCGCCGAAGCAGCCGCTGCGCCTCGGCACCGTGACCGACGCGGTGCAGGTCACCACGATCGGCGAACTGACACCGCACATCCGGGTGCCGCAGGATCCCACGTTCCGGATCGAATTCGGCCGGGGCCCGTGGTAGCTGTCAGGATTGGGCGAGGCTCCGGGCGATGACCAGGCGCTGGATCTGGTTGGTGCCCTCGAAGATCTGGGTGATCTTGGCTTCGCGCATATAGCGTTCGACGCGGAAGTCGCGGGTGTAGCCGTAGCCGCCGAGGACCTGGACTGCGTCGGTGGTGACCTTCATGGCCGCGTCGGTGGCGACGAGTTTGGCGACGGATGCGTTGCGAGAGTAGGGGAGTCCCGCGTCCCGGCGGCGTGCGGCGTCGAGGTAGGTGGCGCGGGCGGAGTCGACCGCGGCGGCCATGTCGGCGAGCAGGAAGCCCAGGCCCTGGTGGTCGATGATCTTGCGGCCGAACGTGGTTCGCTCCTGGGCGTAGGCCACGGCCTCGTCGAGTGCGGCCTGGGCCAGGCCCACGGCCACCGCCGCGATGCCCAGGCGCCCGGAATCCAGTGCGCTGAAAGCGATCTGGAGGCCTTGGCCCTGCTCTCCGATGCGCCGGCCGGATTCGATGAGCGCGTCGTCGTAGTGGGCGGTGGTGGTGGGGACGGCGGTCAGGCCCATCTTCTCCTCGGGCTTGCCGAAGCTCAGCCCCGGGGTCTGCTTGTCGACCAGGAAGCACGAGATGCCGCGTGAGCCTTCGCCGGTGCGGGCGAACAGGGTGTAGAAATCGGCGACGCCGCCGTGCGTGATCCACGCCTTGGTGCCGGAGATCCGGTAGCCGTCGGGGGTGGGGGTGGCCTTGCAGGCCAGCGCCGCGGCGTCGGAACCGGCCTGCGGTTCGGACAGGCTGTAGGCCCCGATCATGTTGCCGCCCAGCATATCCGGCAACCAGCGCTGCTTTTGGTCCTCGGCGCCGAACATCATCAGAGGGTGGCAGGAGAGGCTGTGCACGCTGACCGCCACCGCCACGGACGCCCAGCGGGCCGCGATCTCCTCGAGCACTTGGAGGTACACCTCGTACGGCTGGTCGCCGCCGCCCCATTCGGACGGATACGGCAGGCTCAGCAGCCCGGCCTCGCCGAGCGTGGCGAAGACGCCGTCGGGGTATGTCTCGGCCTTCTCGTGGGCGTCGACGATGGGTGCGAGCACCTTGTCGGCGATATCGCGGGTCAGCTGGATCAGATCCTGCGCCTCGGCGGTGGGCAGCAGACGGTCGACGGCCACGGACAACTCCCTTGCCACTCGAACGAATCGGGTACGTGAATCGGTACCTGGTTACGAACTACAGTACTGTCGGGCAGCATAGTACTGCAAGGAGTACTTCGGTACTGTTCCGGATATGGCATTATCGCGGACATGGCTCCGACCGAGTTCGCCACGCCGCGGCGCACCGAATTGTTCGACGCCCTGGTCGACCTGTTCCTCGCCGAGGGTTTCGCGCACCTGACCCTCGGCGATATCGCCACCCGCCTGCGTTGCTCCAAGTCCACGCTCTACACCCTCGCCGGCAGTAAGGAGCAGCTGGTGCGCGCCGCGACCGTGCACTTCTTCCGGCGCGCCACCGAGGCGGTCGAGGCCCGGGTCCGCGCGGTCACCGGTGCGCGGCGGCGGATCGTGGCCTACCTGTCCGCGGTCGGTACCGAACTGTCGACCGCCTCGGATCGATTCATGGCCGATCTGGACGCCTTCCCGCCCGCTCGCGAAATCTACGAGCGCAACACCCGCATCGCGGCGGACCGCGTCCGTGAGCTGATCGACGAAGGTGTCGCCGCGGGCGAATTCCGCGGTGTCCACGCGCAATTCGCCGCGGACCTCACCGCCACCATGATGGTCCGCATCCAGCAGGGCGGCGTGCGCGACCGCACCGGGCTCGACCACGCCGACGCCTACCGCGAACTCGCCACCCTGCTCACCGCGGGAATCAGCGCCTGAACGCACCGGCGGCGTCTCAGCGTTTCCACAGCGGCCGCGCGGCAGGCTACGCGGCATGGATCAGGTATCGAGGTACAAACTTCCACAGATCACCGCGTTGTTCTGGGTGCTGAAGATCGCCGCGACCACGTTGGGGGAGACCGGCGGGGATATGCTCTCGCAGACCCTGAACCTGGGTTATGTCGCCGCGTCGGTGGTGCTGTTCGCGATATTCCTTGTGGCACTTCTGGTTCAGCTGCGGGTGCGGCGCTTTCACCCCGCGCTGTACTGGCTGGTCATCGCCGCGACGAGTACGGCGGGCACCACCATGGCCGATCTGCTGACCCGGGGGCCAGGCTCGGGAACCTCCACCGACGGCGGGCTCGGATACGCCGGCGGCGCCGTGGTGCTGATCGCCGGACTCGCGCTGGTGTTCGCGGTGTGGAAGGCCACCGGACTGAGTTACGACGTCACCAAGGTCACCACTTTCCGCGGTGAGCTGTTGTACTGGGCCGCGATCCTGCTGTCGAACACGTTGGGTACCACGACGGGTGACTATCTGGCCGACGAGACGGGGTTGGGGTACTGGCGCGCGGCGGTGGTGATCGCGGTGGTGATGGTGGCGATCCTGGCCGCCCACTACTTCACCCGGATCTCCGGGGTGGTGCTGTTCTGGATGGCGTTCATTCTGACTCGTCCGTTGGGTGCGACGGTGGGCAACTACCTGTCCAAGGAACAGAGCAAGGGTGGCCTGGCGCTGGGTACGTATACCGTGTCGGCGGTCCTGGCCGCGGTACTCGTCGCCGGTGTCGTCTACAGCTACATCGCGATGCGCCGCACCGAGCAACCGGCTGCACCCGTTCTGGTGGGCGCCGACGCGAAGTGATTCCGCCCTCGTGACCTCGCGTGCGTGATCCGGCGCTGCCGCTGACCCGGCCGGATCACGCTTCCCGGGCCGCGGCCGCGGGGATGCGGATGTCGCGGGTGCGGACCTGGTGGGCGATTATGGCGGTGCGGGCGGCCTCGGCGTCACCGGCGACCCCCGCGGCCAGAATGGCGCGGTGCTCGGTTTCGATCTGTGCCAGATTGTCGGGTGACTGGGAGCGTTCGGTCTCGTAGACGGCCATCTGCGCGTCGAGCCGATCCATGAGTTCCTCGATGGTCCGGTTGTGCGCCGCCGCGCGCAGCGCGTGATGCCAGTCGGCGTGCAGTCGCAGGCTCGTTTCGGGATCGCTTGCGGCGACGGCGGTTTCGAACATCCGGGCGAGCCGCGCCAGATCGATCTCCGAACGGCGGGTCGCGGCGGAGAAGGCCACGGCCGATTCCAGGGCGATGCGCGCGTCCAAGATCTCGAGCAGTTCCTCGCTGGTGCGCTCGCGCACCCGGTAGCCGCGCGGGGCCTGCACCACCAGACCCTCGTACTCGAGCCGGTGCAGCGCCTCGCGCACCGGAGTCCTGGACACGCCGAGCTCGACTCCGACCGCCGCCGGAATCAGCATCGTGCCCGGAGGGTAGGTCTGCCCGACGATGCGGTCGCGCAATTGCTTGTACGGCGACTCGTTGCTCATCGTCCCCACTCCCTGTCGACTCCCTTTCCGCTTGCCTTCCAACGACTACCAGTACCGGTCGGTTGGCGCAAAGAGTTTGAATCCCGCTGTATACAACTGGCGTCATCTGTGTTCGGAACTGTCAGTGTCGTGCTCGCACACGTTGTTCTGCGAGGAGAGCCATGTACGTTCCCGTCCGGTCGCCGAGGTCCCGGCGCCGTGTCTGACACCCTGACCACACCGCTCGCCCGCCCCCTGCGCAGCACCGCGGCCGTCCGCCGCCGGGTGCCGTTCACCGCGCTGCTGCCCTGGACGGTTCCGGTCCTGCTGATCGCCGCCTGGCAGTGGGCCGCGTCCACCGGAATCGTCTCGGCCGAGATCCTGCCGCCGCCGAGCACGGTGCTCGATACCGCCGAAAACCTCTGGGGCACCGGCGAATTGCCTCGTTACCTGGGCGCCAGCGTTCGGCGGGTGGCGATCGGATTCGGCATCGGCGCCGCGCTGGGGCTCGGTCTGGGATTCCTGGTGGGCCTGTCGCGGATCGCCGAGGCGCTGATCGACCGCAGCGTGCAGATGTTGCGCGCGGTCCCGCATCTGGCGGTGGTGCCATTGCTGATCGCCGCGTTCGGCATCGGTGAAGTGCCCAAGGTGGTGCTGGTGGCCCTCGGCGTGGTGTTTCCGGTCTATCTGAACACGGTCTCCGGAATCCGTTCGGTGGATCCGAAACTCGTGCAACTCGGCCGTTCCTACGGGCTCGGTTACGGGGACCTGCTGCGCGAGATCGTGATCCCGGGAGCGATGCCGATGATCCTCACCGGCATCCGGTACGCGCTCGGTGTGGCCTGGCTGACCCTCGTCGTGGGGGAGACGATCGCCAGCAGCGACGGCATCGGCTATCTCGCGCAGAACGGCCGCGACCTGCTGCGCAACGACCGCATCGTGCTGGCGATCGTGCTCTACGCGCTGGCCGGGCTGATCGCCGATCAGCTGGTGCGACTGGTGGAGTGGCGCGTGCTGCGCTGGAATGTCAACTACCGCAAGGGAAGTCGCCGATGAACCGGGTTCGTGCCGGTGGCGGGCTGGAACTGTCCGGCGTCGGCCACCGATATCGCGGCAAGCAGATCCTGGGCGGGATCGACCTCACCATCGAGCCCGGGGAGTTCGTGACGATCCTCGGACCCAGCGGGGTCGGCAAGTCGACGCTGCTGCGGCTGCTGGCGGGTATCGAACAACCCACCGCGGGGCGGGTCCGCTCGACCGGTGACGCGGAAGTGCTCTCGCGCATGATGTTCCAGGAGGACCGGCTGCTGCCGTGGCGTTCGGTGCTCGACAACGTCCGGCTCGGTGTGCGAGGCGGGCGCGACCGCGCCGTGGAACTGCTGCACGCGGTGGGCCTGGCCGGGCGCGAGCGGGACTGGCCGCAGGAGTTGTCCGGCGGGCAGCGTCAGCGCGTCGCCCTGGCCAGGGCCCTGCTGCACCGGCCCGATGTGCTGCTGCTCGACGAGCCCTTCGGCGCGCTGGACGCCATCACCCGCGTCACCATGCAACGGCTGCTCGAGCGTCTGCTGGCCGAACATCCGCGCACGGTGGTCCTGGTCACCCACGACGTCGAGGAAAGCCTGATCCTGTCCGACCGGGTGCTGTTGCTGACCGGCTCCGGCATCGCCCGCGACATCCGCATCGATCAGCCCCGCCCGCGATCACCCGGCGACATCGAACTCGCCACCCGCAAGGCCGATCTCCTCGACGCGCTGCTCGCCGCCGACCGGGCGCTGCGGCTATAGCACCCATGAACGGAAGGTTTCCCATGTCATCACCCCCGCGCACCCTGAACCGCCGCGGATTCGTCGCCGCCGGGGCCGGGCTGCTGGGCCTGTCCGCACTCGCGGCGGCGGGATGCGGCACCGCCGCGAAGGACGACGGCCCGCTGAAGCGGGTGCGTTACGCGTTGATCGGTGACGGCCGCGCCGAACCGGGCACCGTACTGCGCAACAAGCTCAGCGGCGTGGACCCGAGCGCCGAACTCGGCGTGCCGATCGAGTGGCCCACCGGATTTCCGGCCTCCCTGCCGGTGATGGAGGCGATCAAGGCGCACAGCGTCGACTTCTCCTTCGCCACCGCCACCGCCGTCATCTACGCCATCGGCGGCGGTGTCCCGATCGTGCCGCTGGTCGCGTACCCGCTGCCCTCGAACGAGGTCGACATCCTGGTTCCGCAGGGTTCGCCGATCCGGTCGGCCGCGGATCTGAAGGGCCGTCGCGTCGCCGATCAGCGCGGCACCACCGGAACCTACAGTCTGATCAAATATCTCGACAGCGCCGGACTGACCATCTCCGACATCCAGTACGCGAATCTGACCGCCGCGGACGCCGAGGCCGCCTTCGCCCAGGGCAAGGTGGACGCCTGGATCACCTGGCAGCCCACCGCGGAACTGGCCCGCCGCAAACACGATGCGGCCACGCTGCCCGACGTGCGGACCTACGACTACGCCTTCTTCGTGGCGAGCGAATCGTTCGCGAACAACCACCCACAGCAGGCCGCGACGCTGGTGCGCAACGTCCGCGACGCGCAGCGCTGGATCGAGAGCGACCCGCAGCGCGCGGTCGGCGCCTTCACCCGGCTCGGCGGATTCGGCAACAGCACGCTGGAGGCGCAGGTGTACCAGGACCTGATCCGGAGCCGGCGGCTGTCCTATTCCGGCGCGGGCACTTTCACCACGGTCGGGCACGACGCGATCGCGGCCACCCAGGACCTCGCCGACAACTTCCACCGCCTCGGCGTCTACCCGGACCGGGTCGATGTGACCAGCTGGCTGCAGAACTCGCGATTCGACGCGATCAAACGGGTCATCGACCAGGAACTCACGAAATAGATTGTGACCGTAGCTATGTCGACTTCACAGATGCATCTCGCCGCCTTCGTCACCGCGGGGCCGGGCCGGCCGGGCGGCTGGCGCTACCCGTCCTCGGTGCCGGGGTGGCTCAGCGCCGGCTACTACCAGGACATCGCCCGAACGCTCGAGGCCGGACGCTTCGACCTGGCCTTCTTCGCCGACATCCTGTCGGTGCCGGACCGGTTCGGCGGCAGCACCGACACCCAGCTCCGCAACGGAGCCCTGGGCTCGCTGCGGCTGGATCCGCTGCACGTGCTCTCGTCGATGAGTGCGGTCACGCACCGTCTCGGCCTGGCCGCGACGGTGTCGACCACCTATGCGCAGCCGTACACGGTGGCACGTTCGTTCGCCACCCTCGATCACCTCAGCGGCGGGCGCGCGGCCTGGAACATCGTCACCTCCTTCCAGGAGGCGGAGGCTCGGAACTTCAACCGCGACAGCCAATTTCCGCGCGAACTGCGTTACGAGCGGGCCGATGAATTCCTGGAGGTTACCGGAAAGCTCTGGGACAGTTGGCAGGACGACGCCCTGGTCCTGGACGCCGCGGAACCGTTGTTCACCGATCCGGAGCGGGTGCACGCGATCGACCACGACGGTGAATTCTTCTCCGTGCGTGGACCGCTCAACGTGCCGCGTCCGCCGCAGGGCTATCCGGTACTCATCCAGGCCGGCGCCTCGGCGAAAGGCAAGGATTTCGCCGCCCGCTGGTCGGACGTCATCTTCTGCAGCCACGCCTCGCTGGAATCCGCGCGGGCCTTCTACACCGAGATCAGGGAGCGGGCCGCCGCGCACGGACGTGATCCCGGTCAGATCAAGATTCTGCCGTCCATCACGCCGATCATCGGCACGACCACCGAGAACGCCCGGCGGCTGCGCGACGAACTCTACGACCTGGTGCCGCCGCTGGGCGGATTGTCCACGCTCGCTTACCATCTCGACGTCGACCTGTCGACGTTCCCGCTGGACGAACGGCTGCCCGAGGTCGAGGTGCCCGGTGTCGAGGGGCACTACCGCGAGGTCCGCGAGATCACCGAACGCGACGGGCTGACCCTGCGCGAACTCGGCAAACAGTACGGCGGGCGGGTCGAGGGCGGCTTCGTCGGCACGGCCGCCGAGGTGGCCGACGGTCTTGCGGAGTGGTTCACCGGCGGCGCCTGCGACGGTTTCACCGTGCAAGCGCCCTATCAGCCGGGCGGATTCGAGGAGTTCACCCGTCAGGTGGTGCCGGAACTCCAGCGGCGCGGGCTGTTTCGCACCGAATACGAGGGACGTACGCTGCGCGAGAATCTCGGTCTGGCCCGGCCGGATGCGGGCGAGTGGGCACATCGGGCACCGCTGGCGCGGCGGGTGGCATCGTGAGCGAGATGCGGGCCGAGAACACCGTGACGGTCTCGGGGCACACCATTTCGGGCGTGTCCGGGCGGTTCGTCCTGGACGCCCGGACCAACCACCTGATCACCGATTCCCGTTTCGGCCCGGGCGAATCCATTCAGGCCGGTGAATTGTTCCTCGCCGCACTGGTGTCCTGCGCGATGGCGAATATCGAATCCACCGCCACCGAGGCCGGGTATCCGGTCACCGGAATCCAGGTGAGCGCGACTCACACGCGCGGAGTGGACGATCCGACCCGCTACGACAGCACCCGGATCGGCATCCGGATATCCGGGGTGAGCGAATCCGTCGCCGAGACGCTGGCCAGGAGGTTCACCGAGACCTGTCCGATCTACAACACGGTCCGCCGGGGCACCGGAATCGAACTCGAGGTCGTCGCGGAACAGCTCTGATCCACGTCCGGTCGCGACGCGGGCGGCGGCGGGGGAGGGGGGTGAGGAAAAACCCCCCCCCACCAGTTCCACCCACCCCCCCCGTTTCAGGTCGTTTAGGTGCGTTGCTATCC
>CBJNFW010000069.1:0-31096 GCA_966435935.1 uncultured Nocardia sp. | reverse complement strand
CAACAGACCCGTCTGCATCCCGCGGTCCGGGAGACCGTGTACGGCATCGCCGCAGCACAGCGCCGCCAGTTGGACAGCTTGCTCGGGTTCGCGTCCTGGTTGGGTGCATCGCTGTGAACTCCGGTGCCGTGCCCCGACGGCGTTCGGCTGGGACGATGAACCCGTGAACGACAACGGCCGTCCCGTCCTGTACGCGCTCGTCACCGGTACGCAGGTGTCCCACGATGTCGGTGTTCTGGTCGATTTGGCCCAGGCCGATGGTTGGGACGTGTGTGTGATCAGTTCACCGGCCGGTCGCCGGTTCATCGACGTCGATGCCCTGGCGGCCAAGACCGGTAATCCGGTGCGCAGCGAGTACAAGGACCCCGCGGCTCCCGACGCGCTACCTCGCGCCGACGGCATCATCGTCGCACCGATCACCTCCAACTCGCTCGCGAAATGGGCCGCCGGAATCTCCGACACCTTGCCGCTCGGGCTGTTGATCGAAGGTCTCGGGCTGGGCCTTCCGGTCGTGGCCGTACCGTTCGCGAACCGGGCTCTGATGAGCTTTCCGCCCATCGGTGCGGCGATCCGCGACCTGTCGCAGTGGGGCGTCACGGTGGTCGCGGAGGACGTGCCACACGAACCGAGGTCGGGAGGTGCTGCGCGCGAACAGTTTCCATGGGCAAAGGCGTGGCGTGCCCTGCTCGATCATCCCAGGCTCGAACTGCCGCGATCGCTGCAGTCGTGATGGCTGGGCCGCGAGCCTGACTACCAGATCACGCGACCGGCGCGAGCGAGATGTCGAGGTGACGGCCAACCGCCACGGCCAACCGCTCCAGCATGTCCAAGGTGGGCATGCGGCCGCCGCCCTCGATCCGGGCGATGGTGGGTTGAGTCGTGTGCATCCGGCGGGCGAGTTCGGTCTGAGTCAGACCCGCCGCGGTGCGAGCGTCGTAGAACAGTTCGGCCAAGCGCAGCGCCAGCCCGGCGCGTTCATACGCCGCGTCATGCTCGGCACGCTGTTCGGGGCTCATCTCCGACAAACGGTCAGCAACGATGTCCTGGTATTTCGTGGTCTTCATCGGTCGCTCTCCTTGCCGTCACGGTAACGCTGCAACACGCGTCGGGCGCGGGTTACTTCGCGGGCCTCGTTCTGCCGTTGCTTGCGAAAGGTCGTCAAGGTGATCACCTTCGTGCCCTCGTCGAATGTGTACGTGATCCGCCGGTTTACGCTCTCCAATGCGAACCGCAGTTCGTACAACTTCTGGCCGAGATACTTCGCGTGCGGCATTCGAAGCATCGGCCCCTCGGTGGCGAGCAGGTCGAGTTTGCGGCGAGCGGCAACGAAATCCGTGTCGTTGAGCGCGGACAGCCATTCGGCTACCTCCTCCGATAACTCGATCTGCCACATATCAACACTATATCGCCGCAGGAATATTCCCGGGGCGATATAGTGGCAGCTGGTCGGTTCCAGCCCGGGATGCCATGCGCGAGTTGTCCCAGTGGGTGTTGCGGGGCGCGACGTCGAGTCGACAAGGAGCCCACGGTGAGCAAGTTTCGGGGAGGTGGGGGCTGACTTGGGGCGTATTTGGTACGCGGCGTACGGGTCGAATCTGTTTGCGGCGCGGTTCGATTGCTATCGCGCGGGTGGGCGGCCGCCGGGGGCCGCACGGATGTATCCGGGGTTCCGGGATCGCACGCCGCCTCGGGAGGTTCGGGGGTTGTGGTTGCCGGGGACGGTGTATTTCGCTTGCGAAAGTCCGGTGTGGACGGGCGGGGTCTCGTTCTATTCACCTCGGCCGTTGGCGGGTTGGCCGCGGCGGGCGGCTTCGCGCGGGTACCTGCTCGAGGTCGGGCAGTTCGAAGACCTTGTCGCACAGGAGATGCACCGGGAGCCGGGGACCTCGGAGCGGATCGATCCGGATGCCGTTGTGCGCGATGGGTCGGTTCGATTGGGGGAGGGGCGATACGAGACGTTGGTGTATCTCGGTGAGTGTGACGGATTTCCGGTGCTGACCTGTACCGCTCCCGACGATCCCGCGGCCGTCGAAGTGCGTCCTCCCGCACCGTCGTACCTGAAGATGCTGGCCGAAGGGCTGCGGGAGTCGCACGGGTGGTCGGGGGAACAAATTCATGCGTATCTCGGTGAGCTGCCGGGGGTTCGGGGCCTCTGGGACGTCGGCGAGCTTCGTGCGCTGATCGACGCCTGATCGGCGTCGCGGCGCGCCCGTCGGTCGCGAACGCGTGCAGGGGCCATTGTGCCGGTCAGCGGCGACTCCGGCCCGCGGCGAGAAGATCGGTTCGGCGGGGCGATCCGATCCTGTCCAGACCTCTTGCGGCAGAGTGCAAGGCGGTGCGTGCGGCGGCGATGACGGGGTGGTCGCCGTGGCCTCGCCGGTACGCCAGGTGGGTGCGGCGGCGGGTGGGCAGCGGGGTGAGGTGGACGGCCGGTGGGGCGGTCAGGAGGCCCAGTTCGGGGACGAAGGCCACGCCCTGCCCGGCGGCGACCAGGGCCAGGACGGTGCCGAAATCGTCGGCGTGGTGGCGGATGCGCGGAGTGAAACCTGCCGCCTGGCAGACTCGTTGGGTCATTACGTGGCAGAGCGTGCCGTGCGTCCCGGCGATCCAGGTCGAATTGCGTTGTGCGGGAAGTGGTTCGGTGTCCGGAGCCGCGAGGTAGACGGTTTCGGTGAGGAATTCCTCGGTATCCAAACCGGTTTCGGGTTCACGCGGGACGTAGTCGTATTCCTGGACCAGGGCGATGTCCAGGCTGTGCGCGTGCAGGGCCGAGGGGGCTCCGGCCGGATCCAGTTCGGTGACGGACAGTTCCAGCCCGGGGTGTTCGCGGCTGAGGGCGACCAGTGCGGGAGACAGGATCGCGTGCACCGCGCTCGGGAACGCGCCGATGCGAAGCGTACCGGTGAGTTCGGTTCGGGCCGTGGCCAGTTCGGCGGCGGCCTGTTCCAGAACCGCGAGCACCGTGTCGGCATGTTCGACCAGACGTTGTGCGGCGGGTGTGAGAGTCACGCTGCGACCGGTCCGTTCGAGCAATGCCACCCCGGCCTGGCGTTCGAGTGCGGACAGTTGCTGAGAGACCGCGGACGGGGTGTAGGACAGCGCCTCGGCCACCCCGGCGATGGTGCCGCGCCGGGCCAACTCGCGCAGTAATCGCAGTCTTCGGACGTCGAGCATCAGTTCAGCTTACGTTCGCCAGCAGAAATGTGTAATAGACGTAACGGATTGATTCCGCGATGCTGGGCTCATGCGACTCACCGGCCTGTTCGTCCCACTGATCACGCCCTTCACCGCGGCGGGCGAACTCGCCGGCGACGCGCTGGAGGGACTGGCCCATCACGTTCTCGACGAGGGCGCGACCGGACTCGTCGCACTCGGTACTACGGGTGAGCCCGCGACGCTCACGAATGCCGAGCGGCGCGGGGTGCTCGACATCTGCGCGAATGTGTGCCGGACTCGCGGCGTCCCGCTGATCGCCGGGGCCGGATCCAATTCGACCGAGGATTCGGCCAACGCGCTGGCCGAACTGCCCGCCGAGGTTTCGGCCGTGCTGGTGGTGGTCCCGTATTACACCCGCCCCTGCGAGGACGGCGTGGTGGAACATTTCCGCCGGATCGCAGCGGCCGCACCGGTTCCCGTGCTGGTCTACAACGTTCCGCAGCGCACCGGCCGCCCGCTCGGCGCGCGAACACTGTGCAGGCTTGCCGAACTGCCGAACGTCGCCGGATTCAAACACGCTGTCGGCGGCATCGACGAGGCCACGATCGGCTTCCTGAGCCGCGTGCGCGGCCGAGTGTCCGTACTGTCCGGTGACGATCTGTTCGCCGCGCCGCTACTGGCTCTCGGCGCACAAGGGGCAATCCTGGCGTGCGGAAATGTCGCCCCGGCGGGCTATTCGAAACTGATCGGGTGCTGGCGTGCGGGCGCGATCGAGCAGGCTCGTGATCTGGGGAATCGTCTCGCACCCCTGGCCTCGGCATTGTTCGCCGAGCCGAATCCCGTTGTGCTCAAAGCGGTTCTGGCGGCACAGGGCAGAATTCCGAGTGCGGCGGTGCGACTGCCGCTGCTCGCGGCGAATGATGCGGCGGTGCATGCCGCTCTGGAGGCATACGATCTGGTCGGGAAAATCAACCGATACCCGGCATGCCTCGGAAAGAGTCGGACGGGCGAGGTCTACTCGCCCGATCCGGCGTCGCCGTCGCGTCCCTGATGTGAGATCCGCCAGAGGAATTCTGGGTCGTCATCAGGGCCGATGGCGCGTTTGCGTTGGGAACCCGCACGGCCGGCACCGATACGGTTCGTTTGCTGCGGTCCGAATGCCTTCCAGCACAGCATCGCAACGGCAATCACTGCGATGAGTGCCAACAGGTACGTCACGTCGCTCACCTCCTGTATCGAGGGTAATCCCGTCAACGTACCTGCGGCACCGCGGACATCGAAATGAGGTTAAACGCGGGTAGCCTCAGTGGTCAGCGACCTCAGCAACTGCATCACCTCGGTCTCGCGAAAGCGCCGGTGGCCACCCGGCGTGCGCAGTGAGCCCAGTCGCCCGGCATGTGCCCAGCGGGTGACCGTCTTCGGATCGACGTGGAACAACGCCGCAACTTGGCCTGGGGTCAGGAGGGCCTCCTGGCCGTTGACGGAACCAAACGTGCGGCTCGCCGCGGTGATCGCAGTCATTCGCAAACCTTTCCGTAATCGACAGTTCCCTCATCAGATAGCGACATCGTTGCACCGGACCCCCCACGTACTCGAATGATCTAACGTTGGTAAAGGGGAAGTAATAGACAAATCGGATAAGCGTACGGCTTTATCGTTTGGAACGTTTCACTCTTCTGGCGAATCCGCAGCGATCGCTCTGGGTGAGCCGTGGCCGATCGAGCGTGTTCGGGCGCGTCGCCTAGGCTGGGGGGCGTGAGTGATGCAGCATCCCGGTCGGACGACGCGCCCGCCGGTGGGGTCTCCGGGTCGCCGGGGCGGCGGCTGGCGCGCAATCTGGCGCTGTACACCGTGGCCCGATTGGCGCTGGTCGCGATCATCGCCGCCGTCATCGTGCTGGTGGCGCACGCGGTGCGGGTCGATATTCCGGTGATCGTCGCGCTGCTGTTCGCGTTGATCGTCGCCATGCCGCTGTCGCTGCTGCTGTTCAAGCGGCTGCGCTCGCGGGTGAACCAGGATATCGCCGCGGTCGACGAGCGTCGCCGCACCGACAAGGCGCAGCTGCGCGCCCGCATGCGCGGCGAGTAGCACCCGCTCACGCCGGCTCCCTCGAACGCGGCGTCCGGGCCGCGCACCCTCGCCATATTTCGCTATCGGTGAACGAGTTTCCTGTGATGTCAATTTTTATTGACGCGCCCGGCGTGTCAACGTAAATTGACGTCCATGAGTGAAGCGACAACCTTGGCGGCCGCCGCGGGCAGTCCCGACCCCACGGTCGGCCTGCGCGCGGTTCTGGCGTTGCGCCGGTTGCTCGAGCGGCTCGAAGCGATCCAGGTGGGCAACGCCCGCGCCCAGGGATGGTCCTGGCAGGCGATCGCGGAGGCGCTCGAGGTCAGTCGGCAGGCGGTCCATCAGAAGTACAACCGGAGAGGCGGAATCGGCTGATGTTCGAGAAATTCGGCAGGGCGGCGCGATATGTGGTCGTACTCGCGCAGGAGGAGGCGCGCATGCTGCGGGCGCCGAACATCGACGTCGAACATCTGCTGTTGGGGCTCGCGGCGGGTCCCGACGACGGAATTCGGAAAGTTCTGGCGGACGGTGGAATTACCGCAGCAACGATCCGGGAATCGCTGTCCGCCAAGCGTTCCGCCGAGCCGTTGGGCGAAGATGACGCTGCCGCACTGCGATCCATCGGCATAGATCTGGACGCCGTGCGCGAAAGTCTGGAGGCCACCTTCGGCGCGGATGCGCTCGATCGCGCGGCCGTACCGGAAAAACCGCGTGGGCGTTTCGGTTTCGGTGGAAATGGTGGGACGAATTTCGGGCACATTCCGTTCACCAAGCAGGCGAAGAAGGTGATCGAATTGTCGTTGCGGGAGGCAATCGCCCGCAGCGACAACCGAATCGAGGCCGCGCATATTCTGCTCGGGGTGCTGCGTGCGCCCAACCCGCGCACCGTCGAATTGCTCGGGGGTGACCAGGGAACCGAGGCGGTGCGCCGCGCGGTGCACGATCTGCTGGATCGGGTCGCCTGAGCCGAGGGGGCCCGATTGTTTCGCGCACCCGGTGGCCGGGCGTCGTGCCGGTTAGCATGGCGCCATGGCCCTCTTGCTACGCCTGATCATCAACGCCATCGCGATCTGGGTCGCGTCCGCCCTGGTGAGCAATATTCAGCTGATCAGCCCCGCAGACAAGGGCACCACCGGCAAGGTGATCGTGGTGCTGATCGTCGCGGTCATCTTCGGATTGGTGAACGCGCTGGTCAAGCCGATCGTCAAACTGCTGTCCCTGCCGCTGGTGATCATCACCCTCGGTCTGTTCCTGCTGATCATCAACGCCCTGATGCTGTGGCTGACCGCCGCGATCACCGCCACCACCGATTACGGTCTGCGCGTGCACGGCGTCTTCGCGGCGGTGGTCGGGGCCATCATCATCACGGTGGTCAACTGGGTGCTGGGCATCTTCGTGCCCGAGGGCGGGCGGGACTGAGCTGCGGGCCGCCGCTGTCAGCCGACTGCGAGCGCGATTCCCGTCAGGATCGACCACAGCAGCATCGCCAGGCCCGTATCGCGCAGCGAGGGAATGAGCCCCGGGCCCTGCTCGCCGCCGCGCACCGGGTTGTTGGAGCGCACCGCGAGCGGCACGGCCAACAGGCCCAGCAGGGTCCACGGGGTGCGCGCGGCCAGCGCCAGCGAGGCGATGAACGGCACCACCATCAGCACCAGGTGCAATGTGCGGGTGCGGGTGTCGCCCAGCCGGACGGCGAGTGTCGTCTTACCGGTCACCGAATCGGTGGGGATGTCGCGCAGATTGTTGGTGACCAGTACCGCGCTGGAGAACGCGCCGACGGCGACCGCGCCGACCGCACCGGCCCAGTCGATCCGGTGCGCCTGTACGAATTGGGTGCCGAGCACCGCGACCAGACCGAAGAAGACGAATACCGCGATCTCGCCGAAACCGCTGTAGCCGTACGGTTTCCGGCCGCCGGTGTAGAACCAGGCTCCGGCCAGGCAGCCCGCGCCGATCAACAGCAGCCACCACGCGGTGGTGAACACCAGCACCAGTCCGACGACCGCTCCGACGCTCAGGCTCGCGATCGCCGCCGCGCGCACCGCGCCCGGCGTGGCCACGCCCGAGCCGACCAGGCGCAGCGGCCCGACCCGCTCGTCGTCGGTGCCGCGGATGCCGTCGGAGTAGTCGTTGGCGTAGTTCACGCCGATGATCAGGGCCAGCGAGACCACCAGGGCCAGCAGGGCCTTCCACCAGACCGCCGCATCCAGGGATGCGGCCGCACCCGTGCCGACCAGGACCGGGGCGATCGCGTTGGGGAGGGTTCGCGGTCGCGCTCCTTCGAGCCACTGTGCTGCACTAGCCATGGGGCGAAGCCTATGCGCATCGCGGTGCCGATGACGGACCACGGGTGGGATGGCGATGGCGGCCCTATCGGTAGCGTTATTTCGATATATCGGAGTATGATGGCGAAGTTCGCGGCGCATGCTGCTTGCGGGTGGTCCCGGCGCTGTGAGCCGAATAACCGGTGGACCGCTCACATACGATGGTGAACGGCATGATTCCTGATCAGAGTGGCCCCGCGGGCGCCGGGACGACGAACACCCGATCGGGTCGAGACCGGGCCGGCGGGCTACCCGGGGGCGCCTCGGTGCGAGTATCGGTCCTGGGTGAGATTGCCCTGTGCCGCGCCGATTCCGGCCTGGCCGCGGTGCCCGGCGCTCGCGCCAGGCTGCTGCTGGCCGCGCTTGCCCTGCATCCGGGCCGCAGCCGCAGCGCGCAGGGGCTGATCGGGGACGTCTGGGGTGAGCAGCCGCCGCGCGCCCCGATGAACGCCCTGCACACTCAGGTCTCCCGGTTGCGTTCGGCGCTGCCGGACGGCGCGCTCGAGGTCGGTCCGGCGGGTTATCGGCTGGCCCTCGGCGAGGAGCAGGTCGATCTGACCCTGGCCCGCCGTCTCGAACGGCAGGCCCGGGAGATGCACGCCGCCGGCAGAGACGACCACTGCCTCGATCTGGTCGCGCGCGCCCGCGGGCTGTGGCGCGGTGAGCCGGGTGCGGATCTGCCGCCCGGACCCGTCGCCGACGAACTGGCCGAACTGGCCGCGACCCGCTGGCACGCCCTGGACGAGCTGGAACTCGCCTCGCGGGAGGCCTCCGGGGATCTGGACGGCGCGGTGCGGATCTCCCGGCGGATCGCCGCGGCGCGGCCGCTGGACGAACCCGCGCACGGCACGCTGATGCGGCTGCTCGCCGCGGCCGGACGGGCCAACGAGGCGCTGGAGGTCTTCGCAACCCTGCGGGCGGGCCTGGTGGACGAACTCGGCGCGGATCCGGGGCCGGCGCTGGTCGAGCTGAACGCGGCGATCCTGCGCGGTGAGCCGATGACCGGAACCCAGCACTCGCCCGCGCTTCGGACCGAACCCGTGCCGAACGTCGAACCCGGTGTCGCACAAGAGAATTACGGCCCGCACGGCACGGCGATCGGGTTGCGTGCCGCGCCGAATCAACTGCTGGGCCGCACGGTGGATCTGGGCGCGCTGCAGGATCTGCTCGGCGCGTCGCGGGTGACGACCGTGCTCGGTCCGGGCGGCACCGGAAAAACCAGGGTGGCGAACGAATTGGGCCTGCGGATGACCGCCGTCCTGCCGGTGGCGCTGATCGAGCTGGCCTCGGTGCGGGCCACGCCCGAGGAGGCGCGCGCCGAGGTGGAGGCCGCGATCAGCGCGGCGCTCGGCGTGGCAGAGGCGGCCCGGGACGCATCGGGCCTGTTGCCGGGTCGCAAGGTCGATGCCCGCCGGCGTCTTCGGGACGCGGTCGCAGCGCGGCCGATGCTGCTGATCCTGGACAATTGCGAACATCTCATCGACGCCGTCGCCGAGGTGGTCGCCGACCTGGTCGGCGCCTGTGACCGGCTCACCGTGCTCGCCACCAGCCGCGCGCCACTGGAGATCACCGCGGAGACGGTATATCCGTTGCCGCCCTTGGCGATCGACGCGCACGGCTCACCGGCCACCGAACTGTTCGCCACCCGCGCGCGGGCGGTCCGGCCGTCGGTGCGACTTGACCCGGAGGTGGTCGCGCGGCTGTGCCGCACGCTCGACGGGCTGCCGCTGGCGATCGAACTGGCCGCAGCGCGGGTGCGCACCATGAGCGTCGAGGAGATCGACGCGCGCCTGGAACACCGATTCACCTTGTTGCGCAGCGGAGATCGCACCTCGCCGCAACGTCATCGCACGCTGCACGCGGTGATCGAGTGGAGCTGGAATCTGCTCGACGAGCCGCAGCGGATCGCGTTGCGGCGGCTGTGCCGATTCCCGGCCGGATTCACCTTCGGCGCGGCGGAGATCGTCGCCGCCGGGCCCGAAATCGACGATATCGCCGCCGCCGTGGACGGTCTGGTGAGTCAGTCGCTGCTGTCGGTGCTGGACGACGAGGGCGGCGGGATCCGCTACCGAATGCTCGAAACCGTCCGGGAATTCGGCGAGGAGCAGTTGGGCATCGCCGGTGAAGCCGATCCGGTGATGGACCGGATGTCCGAGTGGGCCAGGGAATTCGCGAGCGCGGTGCTGACGAATTACGCCGCCGAGCAGCAGGTTCGGATGGTGGGGCGGGTGAGCACCGAACTGGACAACCTGCTCGCGGTGCTGCGCCACGCCGGCGAAATCGGCGACGCGGCGACCGTCTACACGGTGTTCCCGCTGCCCGGCATGCTGTGGGTGATGCGCGGGGCGCACGGGGAATTCACGGGCTGGTCGGCCCGGGTGCTGGCCGTTCCGCCGCCTCCCGCCGCCGGAACGATGGCCGATGATCTGCAGGTGATCGCGCATGCGCTGGTGGGGATGCACCTGGTGTTCGGCGATACCCGGCTGCGCGATGCGGCGTTGCTGCGAATCCGGTTGCGGCGCTTGCTGCGATCCCCGGCCGCGGTGGTGTCGCCGAGCGCCCGCTTCATCGCGGAGCTGATCTGCGAGCGCCCGACCGCGGTCCGCGTGGCGCGCCGGCTCACCATGGGCGTGCGCTCCACGGACCGCGAGATTCGTTGGGCAGCACGGTTGTTGCGCGCGAACGTGCGAGAGAACGCCGGTGACGTGACCGGGTCGATGCGGGATGCGCAGGGCGCCCTGCGGGATCTGTCTCCCGGTGACGTGTGGGGCTCGGCGATGCTGTATCAGCATCTGGCCCAGTTGATGTCGCAGACCGCGCGATACGGCGAGGCGGCGGTGAACTACCGGCGTTCGGTCGAGGCGCTGCGGCAGTTGCACTCGTTCGACGAGGTCGCCGAGATAGCCAGTTACCTCGCCGTCGTGCTGGTCGGTACGGGCGATCTGGAACGGGCCCGGTGGGAGCTGGAGATGGCGGCCGGATTCGTCGAGGGTGGCGCGGGCCCGGACGATCCGGTCCCGCGCCCGAATCATCGCCGGGCGACCGTTCAGGTCGGTTGGTCCGAACTCGCTCTGGCACAGGGTGATCGGGAGGCCGGGCTGCGGCGCTCGCGCAGTGTGCTGGAGATGCACGGCTGGCCGGACATGCCCATGCGGGGCGGTCCTGGCGCGATCGCCGTTGCCGCCGGAGTACTGGACGCGCACGTGCTGTACGACGCCCTGGACGCGGTGCCCACCCTGGCACAGGAATTGATCGACAACGGCCGCGAACATCTGGGCCACTACATCGATATTCCGCAGATCGGCTCGGTCGCGTTGGCGATCGGCTCGTACCTGCTTGCCGTACAACGTTTTCCGGACACCGCGCGAGAACTGATCGCCCTCGCCCCGAAGGCGATGGCCCGCCAGGACACTCCCAGTATGCGCATCGACCGGCACCTGGCTCACCACGCCGCGGCGACCGCACCGGACCTGATGGCCGAACCGGCCGGCCGCGCCGCGCGGATGGGACGCCGTACGGCCGCCCGGCGCATCCTGGCTCTGCTGGAAGAGGTTTCGGGCAAGGTCTGCTGAAATACCTCTCGGCAGACCCGCGATCGCCCGCCGGAAGGAGCAAAGCCCTTCCGGCGGGCGGTGATTCGGGGAGTCATCACGCCTTGCGCATGTACATCCGCACTGTCAGTGGCGCGAAGACCAGCACCACGACCACCGCGCCGAGCAGCGACCAGGCCAGATGCGGACTGGTGAAGTTGCCGTTGTTCATCAGTTCCCGGCAGGCGTACACCAGATGGGTGACCGGGTTGACGTTCACGAAGCCCTGCAACCAGCCCGGCATGGTCTTGACCGGGACGAACGCGCTGGACATGAACGTCAGCGGGAACAGGATCAGCATCGACACGCCCTGCACCGACGAGGCGCTGTTCATCAGCACGCCCATCAGGGCGAAAATCCAGCTGACCGCGAACGAGCAGGCGACGATCACCACGGCCGCGGTGACGACCCCGAGTACGCCGCCGCCGGGCCGGTAACCCATGATCAGGCCCATCACGATGGTGAGCACGGTGGCGATGCCGTAGCGGACCATATCGGCGGTCAGCGCGCCGGCCAGGGCCGCGATCCGTGCGATCGGCAGTGACTTGAACCGGTCGAATACGCCCTTGTCCATGTCCTCGCGCAGCTGGGTGCCGGTGACGATCGAGGTGGTGATCACCGTCTGCACCAGGATGCCGGGGATGATGACCGGCAGGTAGGAATGCACGTCACCGGAGATCGCCCCGCCGAAGATGTAGGTGAACATCAGCGTGAAGATGATCGGTTGCAGCGTCACGTCGAACAACTGCTCGGGGTTGTGCTTGATCTTCAGGATTCCGCGGTAGGCCATGGTGAGCGAATTCGCCACCGCCTGACGGATCGGAATGTGGTTGCTGACGGCGGGTATGGCGGCACGGGCCGCGCGCCCGCCGACCGCGGGGGAAGCGACAGTGGTGGTCACGCCGCGCTCCTCTCGGAATCGGTTTCGGTGGTATCGGATTCGGCGCCGTGCCCGGTGAGCGCGAAGAACACCTCGTCCAGGCTCGGCTTGCTGACGTTGATCTCCTCGACGCGAATATCGTTGTCCCGCAGCCAGATCAACAGGTCTGCGGTGATGCTCGCATCGTGCAGCGGGGTGGTGATCCGCCCGGCTTCCGGGCTGACGGCGGTTTCGACCGGCTTGCCGCTGGAGCGGGTGAGGAACTCGTCGATCAGCTCGCCCGCCCTGGTGAGCAGTGCACGATCGGACAGGGTCAATTGCAGTGTGGACAGACCGACCGACGCCTTCAGCTCGTCGGAGGTGCCGTCGGCGATCAATCGGCCGTGGTCGATGACCGCGATCCGGTCGGCGAGCTGATCGGCCTCGTCCAGGTATTGGGTGGTCAGCAGCACCGTCGCGCCCTCGCGGACCAGCCGCCGGATGGTCTCCCACATCTGCGCGCGGGTGCGCGGATCCAGGCCGGTGGTGGGCTCGTCCAGGAACAGCAGCGGCGGGGTCGAGATCAGACTCGCGGCCAGATCGAGCCGCCGCCGCATACCGCCGGAGAAGTTCTCCAGCGGTTTGGTCGCGGCGTCGGTCAGCCCGAATTCCTCGAGCAGATCGGCCGAACGACGTCGCGCCTCGGACCGGCTCAGCCCCAGCAGCCGGGAGAAGATGATCAAATTCTCTGTGGCACTGAGCTTTTCGTCCACCGAAGCGTACTGCCCGGTGACGCCGATCAGTGAGCGGACCGCAGTGGGCTCGGCGACGACGTCGTGGCCGAAGATCCGGGCGCTGCCCCCGTCCGGGCGCAGCAGGGTGGCGAGCATGCGGATGGTGGTGGTCTTACCGGCTCCGTTGGGTCCGAGCACGCCGTACACGGCGCCCTGCGGCACCGCCAGGCTCACGCCGTCGACGGCCCGCTGTTCCCCGAAGACCTTGACCAGCCCGTCCGCCTCGATAGCGAGTGCATCAGCAGGTGCGTAGGAAGTCATGGCACCACTGTGCGGGGCCGGTCTTGCATACCCCTTGCGTGCATATTGCGTGAGCGCCACGTTGCGGGGATAACGCCGACCTCGAGAGTCGGGGCCCGGGTCGATTCTGGACTGACGGAGCGGGGGCGAAGCGGAGAAGGGCGGAATCGGCCCTCAGGGGGCCCCGACTCCGCCGGAGCGAAGCGGAGGCCGAATATCAGTGCTGAGCAGTCGTTCGCGCAGTGCCGCGCGGTCGGGTTTGCCCGGTCCGCGCATCGGGATCTCTTCCAGCAGCGCCAGCTCGCGCGGCGCGGCCGTGGCATCGAGTTCGGCGATCACGAAATCGCGGATCTCCTCGAGCGTCGGGGCCGCGCCCGGCACCGGAACCACCGCCACGGCCACTCGCTGGCCGAGGCGCTCGTCCGGAAGGCCCAGGATCACACATTCGGCGATGGCCGGATGGTGCGCCAGTACGGCCTCCACGACCTGCGGAATGACCAGCAGGCCGCCGGTGGTGATGGCCTCGTCCAGGCGTCCGGTGATGGTGAGCACGCCGTCGGTGAACGTGCCGGCGTCGTCGGTGCGGAACCAGCCCGGTTCGGCGAAGGCGGGATGGTCCGGGATACCGCGATACCCCTTGGCGAGCATCGCGCCGCCCAGCAGTACCCGACCGTCCTGGATGCGCACGTTCATCCCGGTCAGCGGAACCCCGTCGTAGACGCAGCCGCCGCAGGTCTCACTCGAACCGTAGGTGCGCACGACGGTGATTCCGGCGGCCCGGGCTCGTTCGAGCACCGGACGCGGGGTCGCCGCGCCGCCGACCAGAACAGCGTCCAGGGTGGCCAGGGCCGCCGCGCACGCCGGATCGTCCAGGGCCTTGATCAGCTGCGTCGGGACCAGGGATGTGTAGCGGCGCTCGCCGGTCATCCCGGCGATGGCGCTGGCCAGACCGCCGGGCAGGAATCCGTCCGAGACGTCCAGGACAGCGGGTTCGGTGCCGGCCTGGATGCCGCGCATCAGCACCTGCAGTCCGGCGATGTGATGGGTGGGCAGCGCCAGCAGCCACTGGCCCGGTCCGCCCAGACGTTCGTGCGTGGCTTCGCCGCTCGCGCGCAGCGCCGAGGCGGTGAGCATGGCGCCCTTGGGCACGCCGGTGGTGCCGGACGTGGTCACCACCAAGGCGACGTCGTCATCGATCGGTTCGCCCGGGCTCAGGGCGCTGGACAGCCGGGTGGTCTCCCGCCGGTCGCCGCCCGGTACGGGCAGCCATGCCGGACCGCTGCCCGCCAGGGCGTCGCGCAGATGCGGCAGGACATCGCCGACCGCGGCTCCGGTAGGCATGGGGAGGGTCCGCAGAGTGCTCACGTTCGCGATGGTGTCATGTCGGGGCCGACGACCCGGTCAGGGGTCCCCGCCTCCCTTCGGTTAACTCAGGGGTCGAGGGGGCAGTCCGACGTCGGTGTCGCCAGTGGCCAGCCGCCGGCTTCGAGCCGGGAGGTCACTCGTGCGATATCGTCCTCGCCCGGCAGCTCTTTGGCAACTCGGCCGATCGCGTCCCCGATCTCGTGCGGGGCGATCCAACGGTCGTTGACGTTGCGCGCGTGCACCGGATCACGGCGCGAACGCGGATACATGTATCCCGACAGCAACACCAGCAGCGCGAACACCACCGCCACGCCGGGCAGACCGCCGATGACCTGGGCCGGCGCCCAGCAGATCGCCCCCGCCACCCCGGCCAGCGGCAGGGCGGACAACCAGGCCACCACCATGCGGCCCAGGACGTTCCAGCGCACCTCGGCCTCCGGACGGCCCAGTCCGGTACCCAGGATCGCGCCGGTGACGGTCTGCGTCGTCGACAGCGGCAGCCCGAAGTGCGCGGAGGTGAGGATGATCGCCGCACTGGTCGATTCCGCGGCCAGACCCTGGGGCGGGCTGATGTCGACCAGACCTTTGCCCAGGGTGCGGATGATTCGCCAGCCGCCCAGGGCGGTTCCGGCCGAGATGGCCACCGCGCACGCGACGATGACCCACAGCGGCAGCGAATCCGACGGCGTGCGCGAGCCGTAGGCGATCAGGGCGAGAAAGATGATGCCCATCGTCTTCTGCGCGTCGTTGGTGCCGTGGGCGAGTGACACCAGTGACGCCGAACCGATCTGACCCCAGCGGAATCCGCAGTTCACCACCCCAACGTGCGCTACGGCGATCGGAACCGACCATCGGGTCCGTTCGGCCGAGATTCTTCGAGTCGACGTCCAGCGCTGATTGCCAATAATTAGCTGTCATTCAGTCCTTCTGCGGCCGCGTGTCCCGCCGCAGTGGATGGTCCGCCGGCACCTCGACCAGCACGATCGGCACGTCGTCCGGATCGTGCAACCACATCTCGATCAGGCCCCACGGTTCCCGCACCGGTTCGCGGTCGAGCGCGACGCCTCGCCCGGCCAGTGCGGCCGCCGTCTCCTTCGCGTCGCGCACCTGCAACCACAGCGCACCGGCGAATCCGGTGCGCGCATCGGCGGCGCGTGCGTGGCCGGCCACCTCGATCAACGACTGTCCCGCGAAGAACACCGTCCCGCCCGGATACTCCCGCGCGACCGCCAACTCCAGCCCGTCCCGATAGAACCGCACGGTTCGCTCGTAATCCACCGGCCGCAGAATGACACGACTGCTCAGTATGTCCACTCTTGGAAGCGTAGGGGCGAGCTGCCCGGCGCGAACCGCATTTCGCCCTCGCCCGGCAGCGATCCGCGAGGCGTGTCGGCGGGTGCGGGCCGCGGCGCGGTGATGCGGGGGCAAGATGGCGATGTGTTCAATGCGAAGCTGTGGGAGCCCGTGGAGGGGTTCGAGGATCTGACCGACATCACGTATCACCGGCATATCGAGCAGGGGACCGTGCGGGTGGCGTTCGACCGGCCCGAGGTGCGCAACGCGTTTCGGCCGCACACCGTGGACGAGCTGTATCGGGCGCTGGACCACGCGCGAATGACCTCGGACGTGGGCGCGGTGCTGCTGACCGGCAACGGGCCGAGCCCCAAGGACGGTGGCTGGGCGTTCTGTTCGGGCGGAGATCAGCGGATCCGGGGACGTAGCGGATATCAGTACGCGTCGGGGGAGACCGCGGAGACCGTGGACAAGGCCCGGGCCGGGCGGTTGCACATCCTGGAGGTGCAGCGGCTGATCCGGTTCATGCCCAAGGTGGTCATCGCGCTGGTGAACGGATGGGCCGCGGGCGGCGGGCACAGTCTGCACGTGGTGTGCGATCTGACCCTGGCCAGCCGCGAGCACGCCCGGTTCAAGCAGACCGACGCGGATGTGGGCAGTTTCGACGCCGGGTACGGCAGTGCGTATCTGGCGAAGATGGTGGGGCAGAAGTTCGCGCGGGAGATCTTCTTCCTCGGCCGTGCCTACACCGCGGAGGAGATGCACCACATGGGTGCGGTCAACGCGGTGGTCGACCACGATCGGCTCGAGGACGAGGCACTGGAGTGGACCGCGCGGATTCTCGGCAAGTCGCCGCAGGCCCAGCGGATGTTGAAGTACGCGTTCAATCTGACCGATGACGGTCTGGTCGGTCAGCAATTGTTCGCCGGTGAGGCAACCCGCCTGGGATACATGACCGACGAGGCCGTCGAGGGCCGTGACGCGTTCCTGGAGAAGCGCGCACCCGACTGGTCGCCGTATCCCTGGTACTTCTGAAATCCCAGTTCAGCCGTCTGTCTGATGGATCACCTACCGGCCAGTTCGATTGGACGGTGTAAGAATGCGAGCTACCGTGCAGATATGAGTGAACGCACCGAGCCGTTGATCGACAGGAGTGCGATCGATCCGGATCGTTACGCCGAGCACGGCGGATTTCCCAAGGTCGCCGAGGCCGAGCCGGGCCCGAACTTCGCGCCGTTCGTGGACGCCATGCGTACGCTGCAGGATCTCGCGGTCTCGGTGGACTGCCCGGACGAGGTGTTCGGCGAAGCGCTCGAGCGAGTGCGCCGGCTCAACGATCTGCTCGAGCCGTATCGTGCGCCGGAGACCGTCGGCCCGGCCGGACGGGTGAGCACTTTGCCAGGGCGGGGAAGTCTGCTCATGCCGCCGTGGCAGATCGTCGAGGCGGGCCCGACCGGCGTGTCGATGCGCGGCGAATTTCGTCGCTACCACCTCGGCGGCAACAGCGCCGTGCACGGCGGCGTCCTGCCGCTGCTGTTCGACGATCTGTTCGGCTCGCTCGTGCACTACGCCGGGCGGCCGATCAGCCGCACGGCGTTTCTGCACGTCAACTACCGCAAGGTCACGCCGTTGCACACGCCGCTGAAGGTCGAGGGCACGATCGATCGGGTCGAGGGACGCAAGAGTTTCGTCAGCGCGCGGCTGCGCGACGAATCCGATAACTTGCTCGCGGAATGTGAAGGGCTGATGGTGCAATTGCTGCCTTGGCAGCCATAGTTGGTGCAGGACAGTGTGCCTGGATCGTCCGGTGCGTATAGTTGCGTGCGCTCGCTCATCGAAAATCAATCCGGAGGAACCTGAAAGTGGTTGCAGCACTGTCTGAATCCCTGCTCGACGACGCCAAGCGTCCGGCATTCCTGGCCGACGCCAAAGAGGTGCTGGACGCAGAGGTGTCGGATAAGGGTGGCGCCTCGGGCCTCGCCGTCAAGGGCGGATACGCCGCGGTGAAGAAGGTCAGCCCGACGATCGTCTCGGATGCGCTGGAATCGTTCGTGCCCAAGTTCGTCGAGAAGCTCGAGCCGTACTGGGCCGAATTCCAGAACAACGGCGGCGGCAGCTTTGCCGATCTGCTCGTCGCCAAGCAGGACGAGGTCGCCGAGGCACTGCTGGCAGTGACCGACGCGCGGGCCGAGAGCTCTTCGCGTCCGGCGCTGCAGAAGGTCTACTCCTCGCTGCGGTCCTCGGCCAAGAAGAATGTCGTCGAGGCGCTTCCGCGGGTCGGCGACCTGGTTCAGCGTCACGCTGGCTGATCGGCGCACAGCCTTCGGTGTCCGCTTCCCGGCGGCCCGAAGGCTCACCCCTGGCCCGCTGTGAGCGGGTCCACGCACCACGACCGGGAACAGTCTGACAGGGTGGTGGTGTGAATCCTTCGACAGCGCAGGCCCAGGTCGTCGTCGACGAATTGGCGCGCGGTGGCGTGCGGGACGTCGTGCTGTGTCCGGGCTCGCGCAACGCGCCGCTGGCTTTCGCTCTGCAAGCAGCCGATGCCGCGGGCCGGCTGCGGCTGCACATGCGCATCGACGAACGCACCGCCGGATTCTTGGCGATCGGCCTGGCGGTGGCCAGCGGCTGTCCCGTGCCGGTGGTGATGACCTCGGGCACCGCGGTGGCCAATCTGGGCCCGGCCGTATTGGAGGCCAATTACGCGCGCCAGCCGCTGATCGTGCTCAGCGCCAACCGTCCCTACGAGATGCTGGGCAGCGGGGCCAATCAGACCGTCGAGCAGTTCGGCCTGTTCGGCTCGCAGGTGCGGTTGTCGAACAGTCTGGGGCTGGCCGAGCAGGAGGACGGCTATCGGCGGCAGAACAGCGTCTGGCGGGCGGCGGTGTGCCGGGTTCTGGCCGCGGCGCGCGGCACTCGTTCGGGCAATGCCGGTCCGGTGCAGCTCGATATCCCGCTCCGGGAGCCGCTGGTTCCCGATCTCGCGCCGGGCGAACTCGTCCCGCCCGGACGCCCCGACGGGTCCGCTTGGACCGCAACGCAATACGCGACACTCGACGTTCCGCTGGAACTCGATCTGACCCCGGACACCGTGGTCATCTCCGGGCACGGCGCGGGCCTTCGCCCCGAACTCGCCGATCTGCCGACCGTGGCCGAGCCGACCGCCCCGCGGCACGGCCCGGCTCTGCATCCGCTGGCGTTGCCGCTGCTGAAGCCGCGTCAGGCGATCATCACCGGGCGGCCGACCCTGCATCGGCAGGTGTCCCGGGTGCTCGCCGATCCGGAGGTCGACGTGTTCGCGCTGACCACGGGTCCGCGCTGGCCCGACGTGTCCGGCAATGTGATCGGCACCGGGACCCGCGCGATCACCCGCGGCGCACCCGATCCGGCATGGCTGGAACGCTGCCGCACGCTCAACGCCAAGGCCGCCGGCGTGGTGCGCGACGAGCTGGCCCGCCACCCCAAGCCGACGGGCCTGCACGTTGCCGCGGTCGTGATGGACGGGCTGCGCGAGGGTGATCAGCTCCTGCTGGGCGCGTCGAATCCGGTACGGGACGCGGCGCTGGTCTCCCATCCGCGGCCCGGGATCACGGTGATGTCCAATCGCGGCGTCGCGGGTATCGACGGCACGGTGTCGACCGCGGTCGGCGCGGCGCTGAGCCACCCCGGCCGCACCATCGCCCTGATCGGCGACCTGACCTTCCTGCACGATGCCTCGGGCCTGCTCATCGGTCCCGGCGAGCCCCGTCCGGAAGACCTCACCATCGTGGTCGCCAACGATGACGGCGGTGGCATCTTCGAACTCCTCGAACAGGGCGACCCGCAATACGCGGGCGTATTCGAGCGCGTCTTCGGCACGCCGCACGGCATGGATCTGGCGGCCATGTGCGCGGCCTACCGCGTCCCGCATCGCCAGGTCGACCCGGCCGAACTCGCGGTCGAGCTGACCGGGCACGCACACGGGATGCGGGTGCTAGAGGTGGCTACCGAACGGTCGAGCCTGCGCGAGTTGCACGCGACCGTGCGTTCGGGCATCGACGGGTAGGCCCGCCGCGGTCAGTACTCGCTGTCGGATTCCTCCACGTAGTCGTCGTCGAGCGGCACTTCCAGGGCCTGCTCGATGACGTCGGCCTCGGCGGCCTCGCGGTCGGCTGCGGTCGAAGGGAGTTCGGGCGCGGACTCCTCATCCTCGCGGTATGCCGGGGCGGACTGCTCGGCGAGATCGGCTTCGGGAACGTCGTCGATGGCGGCGATGTGATCGGTCATCGGGGTGCTCCTGTCCGTCGTGGGCTGTTCGCCCGCAATTGCGGTACCTACGAGAATCCTCCGTTCGGGAGAAGCTGGCAACCAGCGGGCGATCCGGCGTGGTCCGCGCAGGGCCGTCCTCAGCGCTGGTCGGGACGGATTTCCGCGGGCCCGTCATTCGCCCGGCATCGGTCCCGCCTCGGCCGGATATTCCACCAGTGCGAGCGTGCGGCCGGCCATGAATCGCGCCGTCCGCACGGGCACGCCGGTGCGTGTCACCTCGCTGACCTCGACCACGCCGCGCGCGATCCGCACCTCGACCCGCCGACCCGCCCGGGTGGCGGCCACCTCGTAGTTTCGAGAACCGCCGCCGATATCGACGACGATCTCCACGCGATCACCCTTCATCCTCCAATTCTCCTCGCTACCAGGGGTTTCCGCGCTAACGAGTGTGTTGCGGGATGGTGCTGCACGCACATTCACGCCCGCACCGATGAAATCGGCCCCGGCGGTTCGTCTGCATTGCCGAGGGCCCGGTGCGTCCGGGCCGACGCACGCGAGGAGAGCCATGACCACACCGATGTTCGATCTGGAGCATGCCGCGACACTGCTGGGGCAGGTGGTGGCCGGTATCGACGACGATCAGCTCAGCGCCCGCACGCCCACCGCGATGACGGTCGGCGAGATGGTGCAGCACGTGCTCGGATTCACCGAGGGGTTCCGGCAGGGAGCTACGAAGGAGAGCGTCGGCGCGTCGGTGCCGCCTTCACAGGCCGCCCCGCAAACTCTGCCGCAGGATTGGCGCTCCCGGGTCCCGGCGCAGTCGAAGGCGCTGGTCGCGGCGTGGCGTGAACCGGCTGCCTGGGAGGGCGAGACCGAGGTCGGCGGCGCCACCGCTCCCGCGCCGCAGATGGCTCGTTTCGCCTTGGACGAGCTGATCGTGCACGGCTGGGATCTGGCCAGAGCCACCGGACAAGGTTTCGCGCCCGCCGAGCAGGACCTGGTGATCCTGCTCGAAATGCTCGGCGACACTCCGCCCGAGGGCGTCCCCGGCCTGTTCGGTCCCAGAGTCCCCGTCCCCCCGGACGCCGCACTGCTGGACCGCGTGATCGGACTCACCGGCCGCGACCCGGCCTGGCACTGAACTCCGCCCGGCCGATCTTCGCACCCGACCGCGCCAACGTCGTCGGCCCGTCGCGCTGCAGACTCGTGACGCGTTGGCGCACAGGGCAGATCGAGTTAGGCAGCGGGCTCGCTCACCGAGGCGCGGTGACGACTACATCCGAGGGGCAGGCAGCCGCCATGCCGTGGCTGTGAGCGCGCCCAGCCGCGGCTGGATGGCTGCCCGAAGCGCGGTCAGTGAATGGACGGTCCGGCGTGGGCAGCGGAGGTTGCTGCTCCGGAGGCGGTTGTGGCGGCGGCGTCGTCGATGGGGTCGCCGGTGGTCAGGAGGCGGTAGTACAGCGGGGCGGAGACCGCGGAAAGTACTGCGCGGGGGTTGGTTTCGGGAGGGATCTCTCCGCGGGACACCGCCGCGGCGATGCAGGGGGACCATTCGGCGAGGCGGGTGTCGTAGAAGTGGCGCAGGGCCGCGGCGGTACCGGGGTCGGCCGCGGCGGCGGCGATGAGCGAGGCGAACAGCCTTCCCTGGCGGGGGTCGTCGAGGGTGTGCGCGACCAGGCGCGCGTTGGCGAGTAGATCCTCGCGCAGGGATCCGGTGTCGGCGTGGGGGAGCGAGGTTTCGGCCATCTCGGTGAGTAGATCGGCGACCAGGCCCGCGGGGGTGCGCCAGCGCCGATAGACGGTGGTCTTGCCGACGCCCGCGCGGGCGGCGACCTCGGCCGGGTCCAGACCGGCGAATCCGTGCTCGGCCAGCAGATCGCCCGCCGCTCGCAGAACCGATTCGCGGACTCGGGCGGTGCGGCCGCCCGGACGCACCGAGCCGGGGGTGTCCTGATTCATAACGGTTCTCCAGTTCCATTAGTCACGAATCGAGTGTAGCGTTGGCGATGTTAATGAAACTCAGGTCCCGTTAGGAGATGGACATGGAGTATCGGCGGTTGGGCGCTTCCGGATTGACGGTTCCCGCGCTCAGTTTCGGTGCGGGCACCTTCGGTGGTCGCGGTGAGCTGTTCGGTGCCTGGGGTGACACCGATGCCCGGCAGGCGCGCCGGATGGTGGACGTCGCGCTCGACGCGGGTGTCACGATGTTCGACACCGCGGACGTGTACTCCGAGGGTGCGTCGGAACAAGTTCTGGGCGAGGCGATCCGGGGCCGGCGGGACCGAGTGCTGCTGTCCACCAAGGCGTCTCTGCCGACCGGCCCTGGCGCGCAGGAGGCCGGTTCCGGCCGGTCCCGGTTGATCGGCGCGGTGGAGGGCGCATTGCGTCGTCTCGGCACCGACCACATCGACCTGTTCCAGCTGCACGCCTTCGACGCGGGCACGCCGGTCGAGGAGGTACTCGCGGCACTGGACGATCTGGTGCGCAGCGGCAAGGTGCGTTACCTGGGCGCCTCCAATTTCGCTGGGTGGCAGCTGATGAAATCCCTTGCGGCGGCGGATCGGCACGGCCGGGCGCGCTATGTCGCGCACCAGGTGTACTACTCGCTGGTCGGCCGCGATTACGAGTGGGAGCTGATGCCGCTGGGCCTGGACCAGGGTGTCGGCGCGGTCGTGTGGAGTCCGCTGGGCTGGGGACGGTTGACCGGGAAAATCCGTCGCGGACAACCACTTCCGGACACCAGCCGACTGCACAAGACCGCCGGCGCCGGTCCGCCCGTGGACGACGAACTGCTGTACGCGGTGGTCGACGTCCTCGACGATCTGGCTGCCGAGACCGGCCGCACGGTTCCGCAAATCGCGTTGAACTGGTTGCTGTCCCGGCCCACCGTCTCGACCGTGATCGTCGGCGCGCGCACCGAGGAGCAGCTGCGCCAGAACCTGGGGGCGGTCGGCTGGCGACTCGACGACGATCAGATCGCCCGGCTGGACAAGGTCAGCTCGCGCACCCCGCCGTACCCGTACTATCCCTACTACCGGCTGCCGGACTTCGCCCGTCTGAACCCGCCCGTCGTGTAGGCAGCGCGGTATTCGCCAGGTTTCCGTGCTCGGGCGCCGGGCGCCGGTGAAGTGAATCTCGTTGTACACCAGGGCCTGCCGCCGCCGTCCGTCCGCCGAAGCTCGACGGCTTCGCGGTCGAGTAGTGCGAAACCTGTTGTGTCGAGGTACTTTCACCGTGCGGTTGCGGTCGGGGGCGCCGATCGGTACGCGCCGCTCAGTAGACGTCGCGAACGTAGCGCTTCTCGGTCGTGAGTTGTTTCTTGTACGCGGTGGCGGCCTCGGGGGTCAGGTTGCCGTGGATCTGGGCGATGGTGAGGAGGGTCTGGTCGACGTCGCGGGCCATGCGGCTGGCGTCGCCGCAGACGTAGATGTGCGCGCCGGACTGGAGCCAGGACCACAGCTCCGCGCCGTGCTCGAGCATGCGGTGCTGGACGTAGATCCGTTCTCGCTGATCACGGGAGAAGGCCAGGTCGAGCCGGGTCAGGAAGCCGTCACGGAACATGTCCTCGAGTTCGGCGCGGTAGTAGAAGTTGTCCGCGGCGTGCTGGTCGCCGAACAGCAGCCAGTTGCGGCCGCGGCAACCCAGCGCGCGGCGTTCGTGCAGGAAGCCGCGGAAGGGGGCGATACCGGTGCCGGGGCCGATCATGATCATCGGGGTGTTCGGGTCCAGCGGCGGCCGGAAATGCGGTGCGCGCTGCAGGAAAATGGGGATCTGCGCATCCGCGCCGCGGTCGGCCAGGAAGGTCGAACAGACGCCGCCGCGCGGTGCGGCCGGATCGCCGTAACGCACCACCCCGACGGTCAGCTGCACCTCGTGCGGATCGACCAGCGGGCTGGACGAGATCGAATACTGCCGTGGCTGAAGCTTTTTCAGCACGCCCAGCCAGTCCACCGGATGAGCGCGGACCGGGAAGTCGCGCAGCACGTCCACGGCCTGCCGGTCCCACAGGTAGCCGTCGAGTTCGGTGCGGTTGTCGCGGCGCAGCAGTTTGGCCAGTTGCGGGTTGGGATTGCGTGCGGCGACGAAATTCAGCAGGTCGCCACTGATCCGGGTGATGTCGTAGTGGGTGCGCAGGGCCTGTTCGAGCGGCACTTCCCGGCCGTCGATCTCGGTCGCGTGCCGTGGGTCCAGTCCGGTGGCGTCGAGCCATTGCGCGACTGATAACTCGTCGTTGGTGGGCCAGACGCCGAGGGAATCGCCGACCTCGTAGGCGGCGTCGTGGTCGCGCAGGTCGAATCCGAAGTGCCGCACCTCTTTCGGCGACCCGGGGCGGGAGAGGAGTTCGTTGCGGACGAGGGCCGCCGGAGTGGGCGCGCTGCGGGTGAAGGCGGGCGCCGGCCGGCTCGTCTTCGGTGCGGGCGTCGAAACGGTCTCGGTGCGAGCGGGAGCGCCGAGCACCCCGACCACCTTCTCGATCCACTGCGCGGAGAGTTCGGCGTGATCGGGCTCGCTGTCCACCCGCGCGAGCAGTCGGGTGGCGCCGCAACGCGCGAACAATTCATCGAGCTTGCGGCCGTGACCGCAGAAATCGTCATAGGAGGAATCGCCGATCGCGAACACCGCGTACCGCAATCGGTTCAGCCGGGCGGTGCTGTCGGACAGCGCATCCCAGAACTCCGCACCGTTGTCCGGAGGTCCGCCGTCGCCGAACGTGCTGGTGATCACCAGCACGTCACCGGTGAGGTCGGCGGGCTCACAGGCATTCATCTCCAGCAATCTGGGCGCACAACCGGATTCGGTCAACCGCTGGGCGGCCTCGGCGGCGAACTCCTCGGCGGTGCCGGTCTGCGAAGCCCACAACACGGTGACGGCGTGCGGTTCGGGCTGGGCCGCAGCCGGTTCCGATTCGCCGGCGCCGCCGCCCGCGGCCCGCGAGTACATTCCCGCCAGCAATCCGTCGATCCACAGCCTGCTGTTGCGAGCCAGCGGTGCGGATTCGGGCAACACCGGCTGCCCCTGTACCGGAAGGGAATCCAGTGCCGCGAGATATCCGCTCAGATAGATCCGTTCGGTATCGCTCAGCGTCGGCGCGGCGGTGGTATCCAAGCCGAGCATGCGAGCCAGCGGATGCCCGCCCGCCGAGACCGCGGGCGCGGCGAGCGTCGGCGTTCGCTCGGGTGCGGCGGGCTCGGCAGCGATACGGCGCAGGGCTACCGCGCACGCCTTGAACTCCGGTTGCAGCGACGCATCGTCCACCGCGTCGTTGGTGACCGCGTTCACCGTCAGGTATTCGCCCTGTTCGTCGTTCCAATGGAACGGCGCGAAGCAGTTGCCCGGCCGCACCCGGTCACTGATCTGCACCGGCAGCACAGCACGACCACGGCGAGAGGTGATTTCGAGCTGATCCTCCGGCCGCACGCCCAATCGCCCGGCGTCCTCGGGATGCACCTCGACGAACGGTTGGCCGTTCAACTTGGTCAGTTTGGCGACCTTGCCGGTCTTGGTCATAGTGTGCCACTGATGCGGCAGACGCCCGGTGTTGAGCACGAAAGGGTAATCGTCGTCGGGCATTTCGCGCGGTTCCATATGCGGCCGCGGCCAGAACACCGCGCGGCGGCTCGGCGTGGCGAAGGCCAGCTCCGGAGTATTCCCCGATTCGTCGGTGAACAAATCCTGGCTCACTCCGTCGTTGCGATAGCGAATCGGGTTGCGGCGCTGCGCGGGATCCGGACACGGCCACTGCATCGGCCCGGAACGCAATCGTTCGTAATCGATCCCGCGCAGGTCGTATCCGGTGGCAGGATTGGCGAATCGCTTGATCTCCTCGAAAACCGCGGCACTGGAATCGAATTCGAACCCCGCGAAACCCATCGCCGTGGCCACCTGTGCGATCAGCGACCAATCCGGCCGCGCGTCACCGACCGGATCGATCGACCGCTGCAGCAGGCTGACGTCGCGCTCGGAATTCACCATGACGCCGTCGGCCTCGGCCCACAGCGTCGCGGGCAGCAGCACATCGGCATAGGCGTTGGTGGCCGTCTCCGCGTAGACGTCCTGCGTGACGACCAGTTCGGCCGCTTCCAACCCGGAGATGACGGTCTTCCGGTTCGCCACGGACGCAACGGGATTACTGCAGATGATCCAGCACGCGCGGACCTTCCCATCGGCCAGTTCCCGGAACATCTCGATGGTGCCCGGCCCGGATTCGGTGCGAATCGTTCCCGGCTCGAGCTGCCAGGCGGTTTCGACGAACGTGCGATCTGCCTCGGACAGCACACTGCGCTGTCCGGGCAGGCCGGGGCCCATGTAGCCCATCTCCCTGCCGCCCATGGCATTCGGCTGCCCGGTCAGCGAGAACGGCCCGCTACCGGTGCGGCAGATCGCGCCGGTGGCCAGATGCAGATTGCACAGCGCGTTGGTATTCCAGGTGCCGTGTGTGGACTGGTTCAGGCCCATCGTCCACAGCGACATCCATTCGCCCGCTTCGCCGATCCACCGTGCGGCGGTGCGGATGTCCTCCTCGGCCAGACCGGTGATCTCCGCGACGCGGTCCGGGGGATAGTCGGCGAGGAATTCGCCCATCGCCTCCCATCCCTCGGTGTGCGCGGCGATGAAATCGGCGTCCACAGCATCATTTTCGACCAGCAGATGCAGCAGGCCGTTGAGCAGCGCGAGGTCGGTGCCGGGAGTGATCTGCAGGAAAAGGTCCGCGTTGCGGGCGGTTTCGGTGCGACGGGGATCGACGACGATGAGTTTGGCGCCCGCGCTCTTGCGGCGGTCGGCCAGACGCAGATACAGAATCGGATGGCAGTCGGCCATATTCGCGCCGATCACCAGGAACAGATCGGCGTGGTCGATGTCGTCGTAGGAGCCCGGCGGCCCGTCCGCGCCGAGGGACTGCTTGTAACCGGTGCCCGCGCTGGCCATGCACAGCCGCGAATTCGATTCGATGTGTACGGTCCGCAGATATCCTTTCGCCAGTTTGGTGGCCAGGTACTGCGCTTCCAGGGACATCTGCCCCGAAACGTAGAGCGCGATGGCATCCGGGCCGTGCGTGTCCAGAATGGCCCGCAGCCGCCCGGCGACCTCGCGAACCGCGTCGTCCACGGCGATCGGGACCGGTTCGTGCCCACGCTCCGCGCGGCGCAGGGCGGTGGTCATCCGGCCCGGCGCGCGCATCAGCTCGGCGTGGGTGGCCCCCTTCGTACACAGCCGTCCGGCGTTGACCGGATGCAGTTTGTTACCGCGCACGGCCGCGATGACGGGCGCGCCGGATTCGTCCACGCTGGTCTCCACCGTGATCCCGCACCCCACGCCGCAGTACGAACACGTGGTGTCGACATTCGTCCGGTCGGAGGGAGAAGGGGACATGAGTCGATCATCGCCACCGGCGATTGCGCCGGATTTACCGCACGTTATCGGCGAGTGACAAAGGTCCGCACGGCCCGAAGTCGATCTTGTGAGGAGTGGGAGAGATCACCCCGCCGGGATTCAACCGAGGTTGTAGCCGCGATGCAGGGCGACGATGCCGCCGGTGAGGTTGCGCCATTTGACCGCGGACCAACCCGCGTCGGCCATCCGCAGCGCGAGTTGGCGCTGGTTCGGCCAGGCGCGGATGGATTCGGCGAGGTAGACGTACGCGTCCGGATTACTGCTGACCGCGCGGGCCACCCGGGGCAGCGCCTTCATCAGATATTCCATGTACAAGGTGCGGAACGGACCGAACACCGGGGTGGAGAACTCCGCGATCACCAGGCGTCCGCCCGGTTTGGTGACGCGCAACATCTCGCGCATCGCCAGATCCGGCTCGGAGAAGTTGCGCAGCCCGTAGGAAATGGTGACCGCGTCGAACGAACCGTCGGCGAACGGCAGTCGGGTGCCGTCCGCGGCGACCATCGGCACCTTGCGGAAACGGCCCGCGTCCAACATGCCCCGGGAGAAGTCCGCCGCGACACACCAGGCTCCGGACTTGCCGAACTCCAGGGTGGACACCCCGGTCCCGGCCGCCAGATCCAGCACTCGCTCACCGGGCCGCAGCGCCAGCGCCTGACGGGTCGCCCAGCGCCAATACCTGTCCTGTCCCGCGGAGATCACGGTATTGGTCAGGTCGTACCGCTTCGCGACCCCATCGAACATCGACGCGACCTCGTGCGGTTCCTTGTCCAGCGAGGCGCGGAACGAGTCAGTTTTCGCCACATCTGCGACCCTAGCGTGATCCGCGCGAGGGGCCGAGGCGGGCCGGATCTCCGCCGGCGGGAGCGAAGTTACGCGCTACGGCAGATGTGATCGGTGGTGGTGTCGAGCACATCCGCGTAATGCCCCATCAGCTCGGTGCAGATCGCGGGCCAGGTGCGGTGCAGCACGGATTTGCGCGCGGCGGCGGCGAATCGGGCGCGGTGCGCCGGATCCTGCAGGGCTCCCACGGCGCTGGGCAGCAGTTCGCCGAAACGGTCCACCGGCAGCAGATAGCCGTTGCGGCAGTGCGCGATCAGATCGCGCGGACCGCCCGCATCGGGTCCGACGACCGGCAGGCCACTGGCCAGCGCCTCCTGCACGCCCTGGCAGAACGTCTCGTGCTCACCGGCGTGCACCATCACGTCCAGGCTCGCGTAGGCCCGGCCCAATTCGTCACCGCCCAGTTCACCGGTGAAGATCGCCGAGGGCATCAGCTCGGCCAGGCGTTTGCGTTCCGGGCCCTCACCCACGATGACCAGCTGGATCTCCGGATCGCCTTCCAGCACTGCGAGGCGTTCGACATGCTTTTCCGGGGCGAGCCGCCCGACGAAACCCACCACCAGACGCTCGTGCGCCGACCACGCCTCGCGCAGCCGCGCCGAGCGCGCCGAGGGGGTGAAGCGCGCGATGTCCACGCCGCGCGCCCACCGGTGAACTCGCGGAATCCCATGCCGCGCAAGATCTTCCGCGGCCGCCGAGGACGGAGCGAGAGTGCGGGCGGCGCGTTGGTGGATGCGCCGTGTCCACGCCCACGCCGCCCGCCGGGCCGGGCCGAGCCCATAGCTCTGTGCGAATCCTGCGACATCGGTCTGGTACACCGCCACCGCGGGCAGATCCAGTCGCAGCGCTGCCGACATGCCACCCGCTCCGAGTAGGAACGGCGAGGCCAGATGCACGATATCGGCGTCGAATTCCCTGATCGCCGCGGTGATTCCGGGCTGCGGCAGCCCGACCGGCAGCGAACTGATCTTCGGCACCATCACCGCGGGCACCCGTACCACCGGAAACCGGCCGTACGAACGCGGCGCGGGCGCCTGTCCGCGCAGGGTGTCGGGGGCGATGACCAGCGCGTCGTGGCCGTGCCGCTCCAGATGCCCGAGCACCTGCAGCACGGAGTTGACGACGCCGTTCATATTCGGCAGGAACGACTCCGCGACAATCGCTACACGCACACCCCGAGTGTGTTCGATCGGCGACGCCACGCCGCCAAGACCGTGTGACACGTATGCGAAGTTCCGGCGAACATCTGCGGTCGTCAGGCCGATCGGGCGACTTCGACGCGCTGCCGCGGTTCGCGCCGCCGGAACCGGCGCACCAGCCACAACGACGGCAGCGCGATCAGCCACACCACCACGATCACCGACAACGCGGGCACGATCGCGACCCGCGCGTCGCGGCCGGCCACCCGCACGAGTTCCGGATCGGCCCGGCTGTACTCGACGTTGATGCGCTCACCGGCGGTCAGCTTGGTCGGGTACAGCACACCCAGCCGCGGATTGCGAGTGACGCCGTCGGGGGTGACGAACGTCACCGCGGAACGCAATCGACCGGCCGAGAGCACCTCCGCGCTGGCCACGCCCCTGTTCGAGCTGATCAGCAGGTCGTCGCGCCAGGCCGCCAGGACCAGCAGTACCGCGAGGGCGCTGATGGCTGTCGCGGCGATGAGCACACCGATTCGAATCCGTCGCAGACGCCGCGTACGCCGATGTGCGGGCTGACTGTTGTCCGACACGGCTTCAGGCTATTGCATCGCTCCGATAGCGTGTGCGCCCATGTCCCGAAAATTCAGCTTCACCGTGTCATACAGCGTCCCGGTCGAGGAGCTCCACCGGGCGATCATCAGCGACGAGTTGTGGCGGGACCGTTTCGACGGCGCGACCACGGCCACCCTCGACCTGTCCCACGACGACGGTCCCGGCACCATCCGCGTGCACATGACCGAAAAGGCGCGGCCGGACAAGATTCCGGCGCTCGTGCGCAAGGTGCTCAAGAACGATCTCGTCGTCGAGCGCACCGACAACTGGGGTCCGCTCGACGGTGACACCGCCCGGGGCGTGTTCACCGGCACGTCGCAGGGCATCACCAGCAAGATGTCGGGAACCTATGAGATGCGCCCCGCCGCAACGGGTTCGGAGATCGTGGTCGCGGGCACGGTCGCGGTGAAGGTGCCGCTGGTCGGCGGTGCGATCGAGCCGCTGGCCGAACAGTTGCAGCACCGCGTCGTCGAGAGCGAACGCAAGTTCATCGAGAAGTGGTTCGCCGACAAGGCCGGCGCCTGAGCTGAATACCTTGCATGCGAGCAGATTTCGAGCAGCTCGCATGCAAGGGACCGGGCGGCCCGCTACTGTGCTCCGGGCCCGAAATCGCCGCCCTCGAACTCCTTCGGTTCGACCAGGACCAGCCAGTTTCCGGAATTGTCGCGGATGATCGCCTCGACACCGTACGGCCGGTCCGACGGCGGCTGCACGAATTCCACCCCCTTGGCGGTCAATTCCTCGTAAGCCTTGTGGCAGTCGTCGGTCCGCAGCCCGAGCCCGCCGTTCGTGCCGTTCGCAAGCGCCCGCCGAATCGCCTCCGCCACGTCCTCGGCCAGCGGCGGCCCCGGCACCATCAGGGTGATCTCCAGCTCCCGGTGGTCCGGATGCGCGATGGAAACCCAGCGGAACCCGTTGTCCCCCATGGTGATATCGGTCATCTCCACGAAGCCCAGCTTCTCGATGTACCAGTTCTTCGCCGCCGTCTGATCGGTGACGTGCACAGTGACCAGAGACACATTGGTAATGGTTGTCATGCCCTCAGGCTATTGGGGCGAAACCGCTGAGCGCTTCTTCGAAATTGCTCTATCTTTGGTCTCCGCTCCGCTCCGACGGGTTTTCGGCGCTGTAAGGCTCGTCGTTCAGCCCTCGAGACTCGGCCTTCGGC
>CBJNFW010000068.1:0-31463 GCA_966435935.1 uncultured Nocardia sp. | reverse complement strand
GCCCGGCTCGCCGGGTATCCCCACCTCATAGGCGACTACCTGCGCGCCGCGCTGACCCAGGGGACGCTGCCCCTGGTGGGTCTCGTGCTGACCCTGCTCCGCTGCCGGCGGCCGATGCCCGCCGGATGCGGGCTGCGTTCCCGCACGCGCGTGCGGTGAACCTGTACGGCCCCACCGAAACCACCATCAACGCGACGTGGTTCGACTTCACCGACACCGATCCGGCGCGGACCGCGGTGGTTCCGATCGGCCGGCCCGTGGCCGGGTGCCGCCTGCTGATACTGGACGAGGCGGGTGCGCCGGCGGCCGAGGGCGAGCTGCTGATCGGCGGGGTGCAGCTGGCCGACGGATATCGCGATCGTCCCGAGGCGACCGCCGAGCGATTCGTGCACCGTGGAACCGAACGGTGGTATCGCACCGGGGATCTGGTGCGCGCCGACGCCGACGGCGCGCTCGAGTTCCTTGGCCGCACGGACGATCAGGTGAAGGTCAACGGCCACCGCGTCGAGACGAACGAGGTCCGGGTCTGGATCGAATCACATCATTGGGTCCGCACCGCGGCGGTGGTGCCCTGGCAGACCGCCCGCGGCGCCACCCAGCTGGCCGCGTTCGTCGAACTCGATCCCGACCAGGCGCCGCTGATGGATCAGGGGGTCGCCGGTCGCCACCACCGGTCCAAATCGACGCGCACCCAGGTGACGGCGCAATTGGCGAATCTGGGCGTCCGTCCGGTCGGTGCGGAACCTGCGCTCGCGCTGCCGGGCGCCGCACCGACCGCCGAACAGCGGCGACGGGTGTTCGCGCGCAAGACCTATCGCACCTTCGACACCACGCCGATCTCGCTCGAGCACATCGAGGCGGTGCTGTACCAGTGGCGCGCATTTCGTCCCGCGCGCGGTGCGGGGACGCCGGACCTCGACGGGCTGGGGCGGTTGTTGCGCTGGTTCGGCCCGTTCCACAGTCCGGATCGATTGCTGCCCAAATACTCCTACGCCTCCCCGGGGGCCCTGAACGCGACCCGGATCTACCTCGAGACCGGCGGGCTGACCGGTCTCGCGGCCGGCATCTACTACTTTCATCCACTGCGGCACGCGCTGTACCGGGTGGCGGATACCGCCCGGCCCGGCATGCGGCTGCATCTGGTCGGCCTGCCGCGGGTGATCGAATCGGTCTACACCACCAACGTCCGGGAGGTGTTGCAGTTCGAGGCCGGACATCTGCTCGGCATGCTGGACGAGGTCGCGGCCGAATCGGGCTGGCAGGTGAGTTCGGTTGCCGTGGAACCGGTTTCCGGCGTCACCGAGGGAGTGGTGACCGCGTCGGTGCAGTTCGGCGACGTGGCCGAACCACAGCCCGACCCACCCGTCACCGCATGGGTGCAGGTGCACGGCCGGCGCAGTGCGGATCGGCACGGAATCTACCGATTCACCGGTGCGGGAGCGAGTTTCGTCACCGAGCAGAAGATCGAGCGCCGGCACGTCGTGGCGATCAATCAGCGCAGTTACGACGATTCCGGATTCGCGGTCGTGCTCACCACCACCCCGCAGGCCGGATGGGCCGGATTCACCGCGCTCGGCCGCGCGCTGGCGCATCTGCAGCAGTCGGGCAGCCGCACCGGCCTGGGCTTGATGTCGGCCGGCTATGCCTCGCTGACCGGGCGGGACCTGCCGTCCGCGCGGCGGCTGGACGACATCCTGGGTCTGCGCTCGCTGAGTTATCTCGCGCTGGCCGGGCCGGTGTCCGCCGAACAGCTCGCCGCGACCGGTATGACCGAGGACACCGTGCACATGCGCGGGCCCGAGGAACTGCTCGCCGACGATCTGCGGTTGGTACTGCCGACGGCCATGGTGCCGTCGACGATCCATCTTCTGGACCGTATTCCGCTGTCGCGGAACGGGAAACAGGACCGCGCGGCCCTGTCGCGGCTGGCCGCCGAACTCGTCGTCGCCGATCGTCCGGTCGATCCGCCCGTCTCCGCGCGGGAGCGTGCCGTGGCTCGGGTGTGGTCGGAGGTGCTCGGCTACGACCCGGTCTACCGCGGTGACGACTTCTTCGCCCAGGGCGGCAATTCGATGTCGGCGCTGCGCCTGATCCGGCTGCTCGCCGAACGGCTCGGGATCACCCTTCCGGTGCAGGCACTGTTCCGGCATCCGACCATCGCCGAATTGGCCGCCGCCACGGCAGAATCCGGTCCTTCGCGGGCGGATCGGCTGCTGCCGCTGGCCGGTACCGGCTCCGCGGCCGCGACCGTTCTGTGGCCGGGGTTGGGCGGCTACCCGATGAGCCTGCGCGCCCTGGCCGGAGAGCTGGCCCAGGACGGCCACACCGTGTACGGGATGCAGGCCCGCGGCCTGAACGCCGGTGAGGTCCCGCACCGGAACCTGGCCGCCCTGATCGCCGACGATCTGGACGAGGTGCGCCGGATCCGGCCGAGCGGCCCGCTGCGGCTGGTCGGATATTCCTTCGGGGCCCGGATCGCCGCCGAGGTGGCCCAGCGCCTGCGCGCGGCCGGACGCACGGTCGAGGCGCTGGTGCTGATCGCCCCCGGCTCGCCGGTGTTGCCCGGACTGCCCGATTCCGGCGAGATCGATTACACCGCAGGGTATTTCAAGCGGGTGCTGGCCTCGGTGTTCACCGGCCGCATCGATCCGCCGTTCGGGGCCGACTTGGACGCCGTCGCTACCCGCGAGCAGTTCCTCGAGCTGATCACCGAGCGGGTGCCCGGATTCGGGCGTGAGATGGCCGAGCGGATCGTCGCGGTGGTCGAGCACACCTACCGATTCCGGTCCGAACCCAGCGGCATCGAGCCGGATCTGCTGGACCACAGCGTCTTTCTGCGGGCTCGCGGAGACGGCCCGAGTTTCGCCGACATCCCGGTCGTCCCGCTGCGTGAGCGGGCCCGGCCGGTCGGCAACCTGCCCTATCGCCACTACGAGATCGTGACCGCCGGTGCGCTCGACATCGCCGCCGCGGTTCTGGAACACCGGATGAGCCAGGAGTTGATGCCCGATGCCGCACGTTGAGATCTCGCATTTCCCAGCCGAATTGGACGAGCCCGCCAGACGCCGGCTCGAGCAGGACCTGGTCGCCGCGGTGACCCGGGCATTCGAAGTCCGCGAAGGCGCGGTGTCGATCGGACTGGCGCCCGTCGGCCCCGACGACTGGCCCGAACGCGTGTACCGGCCGCTGATCACGGACCGGCCGGACGACACCGCGCTGCTGCGGTCGCCGGACTACTGATGGCGCCCGGAGACTCCACCGCCGCACGACCGGTGACATTCCCGGCGCTGGCCGCGGTCGTCGGCGTGACCGCGCTGAACCTGCGACCGGGCATCACCGCCGTCGGCCCGGTACTCGATGCTGTGACCGGCCACTACGGCGCTGGTCCGCGGGCGGCGGGAATCATCACCGCCGCACCGGTATTCGCCTTCGCCATCACGAGCCTGCTCGCGCCGCCGCTCCTGTCCCGGATCTCGGTGCGCAACGGGCTGCTGGCCTCGCTCGCGCTGATCGGGACCGGGCTGGCGGCACGGCCGTGGGCGGATCTGGCGGTGTTCGTGGCGGGCACCTTCCTCGCGGCGATCGGGGTCGGGCTGCTGGCGGTGCTGTTGCCGGTGGTGGTGCGCGGCAGTGGGCGGACCGGGATTCTGGTGACCACGTTCACCACGGGGCTGCAGGCGGGCGCGGCGATCGGATTCGCCGCCGTGGCGCCGCTGACCCGTGCGATGGGCGGCTGGCGTCCGGCGCTGACGCTGTGGGCTCTGCTCGCGGTGGCGGCAGGCGCGGTGGTGTGGCGTTCGGGTTCGGTTCGCGGGCACACCCGCTCCGAAGATGTTCGGCGAGAGCGCAATCCGCTCACACTCCTGCGCCGGACCCGCAGTGCTGGGCTGGCGCTGTTCTTCGGTCTGCAGGCGATGGTGGCCTTCGTCGTGATCGGCTGGCTGCCCTCGGTGCTCGAGGACGCCGGAGTGAGCGCGAGCGCGGCGGGCGGCTATCTCGGCCTGCTCACCTGTCTGGGGGTGCCGATCAGCCTGCTGGTACCGCCGCTGGTGACCGCCTCCGCGCGTCCAGCGCGCTGGCTGGCCGGATTCAGCGTATGCACCGTGGCCGGAGTGCTCGGATTCCTGATCGCGCCCGGCGCGGCCCCGCTGCTGTGGTCGCTGGTGCTCGGCGTGGGACTGTCGGTGTTCTCGCTGGCGCTGGCGGTGGTGACGGTGCGCGCGGGCAGCACGCCCGCGCCGATCGAATTCTCCAGTGCGGTACAGGGTGTCGGATATCTGATCGCCGCGCTCGGTCCGTACGCGGTCGGCGTGATCCGGCGGTTCGCCGACGGCTGGACGGTACCGCTGGGTGTGCTGCTGGCGATCGCGCTACTGCAGACGATCGCCGCCACCGCTTCCGGGGGCACAGCGAAAGATGCTGCGCCGGAGCATATTTCGAACAAGGCGGCGCAGACCGTCCCCGACGACCGGACAGAGAGGCGGTGACCCGTGCCTGCCGACAGCGTGGCGAGCGTTGCGGATCTGCTCGACGACCGCAGCCATCACATCGAATTCAATGGACACCTCACCAATCACGTCAAACACGCGGTGGTCGCCCTGGCCGGACTCGGCGCGCCCGAGGCCCTGATCCGCGATTACTACAAGAATTACGCGCAACTGACCGCGTACGGATTCCCGCTCGAACCCGCCCGTTCATCGCCCGGGGTGATCTACTCGGGCAATTGGCGCGAGTTCCTCGGGCAGCGCGCGCATTTCGCCGCCTACTGCGGATTCTTCGATGCGGAGATCGCGCGGCTCGGCACCACCGCGACGGTGGCTCACTACGCGCCGGAACTGCTGCGCGGCTGGATCGGCGCGTTCACCCATGCCGCGATCCACCTCGGCTGGGCGGTGTGGGCCGAACATCCGGGCATGATCGCGGAAGCACTCGCCTACCTGGCCTTCTCGTTCGTCCCGGTGGTCGACGAGGCCCGGCGTCCGGCGGGCTCGGCCGAGCCGGGGCCGTGGGATTCGCTGCTGGCGCTGAGCCGGAGCTGGGCGCACGACGATGCCTTCGGCGCCACCGTGCGAAGCGTCATCTCGGACACCGACGCGGTGACCCAACTGCATCCCGAACTCAACCGCTCCGGACTACAGGCCCGGGTGGCCGCCGTCGCGCACAGTGGCATCGGGGAGCTGGCGTCGCGATCGCGATGGGCGGCAACGTTCTCCGCCGATGCGCGGCAGGCCGGCGTTCGTCGCGCGATCACCCTGCTGTATCTGGCCCAGCCCGGAGATTTCGTGGTGCTGCACCTGATCACCTCGCTGTTCGCCGTCGAGGTCGTGGCCCGGACGCTGGATTCCGAACAGGCCACCGCGCGGCTCTACGACCTGTACTGGGCCGGTGCGCGGATCATCCTCGCGGCCGAGCGGAAAATCCCACGGCCGGACAAGCTGCGCGAGCTCGCCGAGCTGTTCCCGGCGAACGACCGGGACCATTCCGATTCCGCCGCGGCGGAATTCGGCGTCATTGCGCGGCGGTCCTGGCTCGAGGAAGAGGAACACAATCCCAAGCTGGTCTTCGTACTGCGGCAGTGGTGGAACGAGCGGGGCTGGAACGGCTACCGGCATGCCGCCGGGCAGTTCACCCGAACCCCCGAGCTGCCACCGAGTTTCGCCGAACCGCCCACCGAATGACCATGCCCGCATCGCAATCCGACCGAACGAACAGGACAATGCTCGTGACCGAGGTGATCTCGACCGACCTGCAACGCCAGCTGGACAAACGATACGGCCCCGGCGCACTGCGCGCCGGTACGGTGGGCAACGCCACGCTGGAGGTGCTGCTGCGGCACCGCACGGTGCGGCGCTTTCTGCCGGGCGCGATCGGCGAGGACGAACTGGCGGTCATCCTCGCGGCCGCGCAATCGGCCTCCACCTCGGCGAATTTCCAGTTCACCAGTGTGGTGGTGATCGACGATCCGGCGGTGCGGGCCCGACTGGCCGAACTGGCCGGCAATCAGCAATTGATCCTCGACGCGGCGGTATTCGTGGTGTGGGTGGCGGACTGGTCGCGCAATATCGCGCTCGCCCGCGAACACGGGCACAGCATCGAGGCGACCAGCTATCTGGACAGCGCGATATCCAGCATCGTCGATGTCACCCTGTCGGCGCAGAACGCCGCCGTGGCGGCCGAATCACTCGGCTACGGAATCACTTTCGTGGGCGCGCTGCGCAACAACATCGACGAGGTGATCGAGCTGCTGCGCCTGCCGGAGTGGACCTTCCCGGTGTACGGGCTGGCGATCGGCATCCCCGATCCGGCCGACCCGGCCGATGTCAAACCGCGGTACGGACAGAGCGTCGTGGTGCACCGCAACGCCTACACCCCGCCCGCCGAGGCCGACGTCGCCGACTATCTCGAGCGCATCAACGGCTACTACCGCGACCAAGAACTGCCCGAGGACTGGGTGAAGAACCGGCTGGCGGGCCGGATCTCGACCAAGGAGAGCCTGCACGGCCGTCAGGGGATCCGAAATACCTTCCACGGCCAGGGTTTCGAACTGAGATAAGGCCACAGGAGAGCAACGATGCACAGAATCAGCCCCATCGCCCGGACCGTCGTGGTCGCCGTGGCCGCGCTGCTACTGGCCGGGATCGCGGGCTGCGGCGCCCAGGCCGGCGGCTCGGGCGAGGAGATCATCTACATCACCGACGCCCCCATCGGGCAGAACGAATTCCTGCGGCTCGGCAAGACCGGCACCGAACAGGCCGCCAAGGCGTTGGGCGCGACCGCGCGGACCTACGAGAGCACCGACGAACAGTCTCGCCGCTCGAATCTGGAGGCCGCGGTCCAACGACATCCGGCCGCCATCGTGCTGATCACCTACGAATTCAACGATCTGGCCGGTGAATTCGCCGAGAAGTATCCGGATCAGCAGTTCGTCCTGGTGGACGCGTGCCCGGCCGAAATACCGGCCAATCTGCGGTGTGGCACGTTCAAGGCGTACGAGCCGTCCTACCTGCTGGGGGTGGAGGCCGGTCTGCTCGACCGCAGCGGGCACGTCGGCACGGTGGCCGCACGCGATTCGGCCTTCTTCCACCAGTGGTCCGATGCCTTCGCATCCGGGGCGCGGAGTGTGAACCCGCACGTGACCGATACCCAGCTGTTCGTCGGCGGCGACAACGCGGTCGGCGACCCGGCCCGCTCGAAAGAGTTGGCGCTCACCGCGGTTCAGTCCGGAGTCGATCAGGTCTACGGGGTGACCGGCGGCGGCAACGGAGGCGTCTTCGAGGCGGCCGCGCAGAGCCGGGTGCTGGCCTACGGCGTCGATGTGAACCAGTGCCCGCAGCAGCCGGGCGTTGTGGTGGACAACGCGATCAAGCGGGTCGACAAGGTCGCACTGGATCTGCTGACCCGGATTCACCAAGGCAAACCCGGCGGCACCTCGACGGCGTTCGGGCTGGCCGAGGACGGATCCACCGTCACCAGCCTGACCGCGGAGGCGGCCGCGAGCGGTTGCGCGATTCTGCAACATCCGGACGTGCTCGCGCGGGTGCGCAAGGCGCGCGACGACATCGTCGCGGGCCGGATCGCGATCCCGCACGCGGACAAGTGAATTCGCGATGCACACACTGACCCTGGACGCGATCACCAAACGATTCGGTCCGGTTCTCGCCGACGACGCGATTTCGCTGACCGTGCGCGCGGGCCGGATACTCGGGCTGATCGGTGAGAACGGCGCGGGCAAGTCGACGCTGGTCTCGATCCTGTACGGGCTGCACCGGCCGGATTCCGGACGCATCCTGATCGACGGACTCGAGGTGCGGTTCCGTTCCCCGGGTGATGCCATCGCGCACGGACTGGGCATGGTGTTCCAGCATTTTCAGCTGTTCGCCGACATGTCGGTGCTGGAGAACGTCGTGTACGGCGCGGAGCCGGGGCGCTGGGGACTGCTGGACCGCAAGGGCGCCGCCCGTCGGGTCGCGGCCTTGGCCGCGGAGTACGGCCTGGACGTACCGCTCGGCGAGCCGGTCGGCACACTGCCGGTCGGGGTGCTGCAACGAGTGGAGATCCTCAAAGCGCTCTACCGCCGAGCCGAAGTGCTGATCCTGGACGAGCCCACCGGCGTGCTGACGCCCCCGGAGACTCGCGCACTGTTCCGGGTACTGCGCACGCTGGCCGACCAGGGACACGCGGTTCTGCTGATCACTCACAAGCTGGACGAAATCGCCGCTGTGGCAGACGAAGTCGTCGTCCTGCGGGACGGGCGGCGGGTGTTCCACGCCGACGTCGCCGCGACCACCCCGGCGGACCTGGCCCGGCATCTGACCGGGCGCGAGATCGATCTGCGACCACGCCGTGCGGTGCGCCCGCCGGGCGATCCGGTGCTGATCGTCGAGCGCGTGGTCACCGCGGGGGCCGGACGGGCCGCGCTGGACGGGGTGTCGTTGACCGTGCGCGCGGGGGAGATCGTCGGGGTCGCGGGCGTGGCGGGCAACGGTCAGGAAATTCTCGCCGCGATCGTCGCCGGAATGCGCGTCCCGGACTCCGGCGCGGTCACCCTCGGCGGACACGATGTGACCACCTGGGACAACGCCCGTCGCCGGGAGGCCGGACTGACCCACATCCCCGAGGACCGCAACAGTACGGGCGTCGCGCTGGACGCGAGCGCGACCACGAATCTGGCCGCCGGATTCCATCGCCGCGCACCGCTCGGCGACCGCGGACTGATCAGCCCGCGGGCCATGCGTGCGCATGCGCGAGATCTGATCGCGCGCTTCGGTATCCGGGTCGCCGATCCGGACGTGGCGGTGCGTGGCCTGTCCGGAGGCAATGTGCAGAAACTCGTGGTGGCGCGCGAGCTGGCGCATCGCTCGCCCTTCCTGCTGGCCGAACAGCCCACGCGCGGAATAGATCTGGGCGCTGTTGAATTCGTGTACCGGCAGCTGGACGAGTACCGGTCCGAGGGCGGTGCGGTGCTGCTGATCTCGAGCGAGCTGAGTGAACTGCTCGCCCTGGCCGATCGGATCGTCGTGCTGGCCGACGGCGTCGTCGTCGGTGATTTCGCCGCTGCCGAAGCCGATTCCGAGCGGATCGGCGCGCTGATGGCAGGCCCGGCGATCGCGGCGGAGCGGATATGACCGCAGCGATGGGCGTACTGCGCCGGCTCAGGGATTCGGGGGCCGCCGTCGCGGACCGCGCGACCGCGATCGCGGTGACCCTGGGAGCGACCGCCGCGCTGTTCGCGGGTACCGGTCACGATCCGATTGCCGTGTATCGCAGCATGTTTCAGGGCTCGCTACTGGGGCCGGGACTCGTGACCACGGTGCAGCAGACCGTCGTGGTGGTCGGACTGAGCCTGGGGTTGTCGTTCGCGTTCCGGGCGGGCCAGTTCAATCTCGGTGCGAGCGGGCAGTTCGTGCTCGGTGGTGCGGTGGGCGCGGTGGTGGCGTTGTACTGTCCCGGCCCCGGCTGGTCTGTCGTGCCGGCGGCGCTGGCCGCGGCGACGGTGGCGGGCGCATTGCTGGCGACGGTGCCCGCGGTGTTGTTCACCGGCTTGTCCGCGCCGGTGTTCGCGACCTCGCTGCTGCTGAACTATCCGGTGCTCTCGCTCACCTCCTATCTGATCACCACCCGGCTGAAGGATCCGTCCTCGGACCTGGAGGCATCCCGGCCCGTCGCCGTCGATCGGCGGATTCCCGCGCTCGCCCCGCCGCACTCGGGTCGCGGACATTTCCTGGAATCGGTTTTCGGACAACGAAATCCGATCACGCTGCTGGGTTCGGAGCTGAATTGGTCACTGCTCGTGGTGGTGCTGATCCTGGCCGCGGTCCTGCTCATCGAGCGACGCTCGGCACTCGGCTTCGAGACCGGGCTGACCGGGCTCAATCCCCGCATGGCCGCCGCGGTCGGCATCCGCACCGATCGCGCGATCGTGCTGGCGCTGGCGATCGGTGGCGCGATCGCCGGGGTGATGGGTGCGCTGGTTGTACTCGGCGCACACTACCGGCTGATCGACGGCGCGCTGGACGGCACCGGATATCCGATCACGGCCCTGCTGGTGGTGATGCTGGCGCGCAACAGTTCGGTCGCGGTCGTGGTGGTCGGGTTCCTGTTCACGGCCATCGGCGTGGGCGGACAGGAGGTGGAACGTGATTACGGCCTGTCGTCGTACGTGTCGACGGTGATCCAGGCGCTGGTGGTGTTCCTGGTGTCGATGCGGATCACGAGGTGGCGGCCGCGGCCGGGCCTGGTACGGACACCGGTCGAAGAGGTCCGCTCGTGAACCTGCCGGGATTGCTGGTGTCCTCCGCGGTACTGGCCGCCGTGGTGCGCGGGCTGGCGCCGCTGGTGCTGCTCGGGCTCGGCGGGCTGATCTGTCAGCGGGCCGGGGTGTTCAATGTCGCGCTGGAAGGTGTGCTGCTCACCGGCTGTTTCGCCGCGGTCGCGGGCAGCGCGTGGTCCGGCAGCGCACTGATCGGGGTGCTCGCCGCAGCGGCGGCGGGTGCGCTGGTCACCTTCGCGCTCGCGCTGGGCACGATCGGGCGGCGCGGCGACCCGCTGGTACTGGGCACCGCACTGAATATCGTCGTGTCCGGGCTGACCACATTCCTGCTGCAGGCGATATTCCACGTGCGCGGCACCTACCAGCGTCCGGATCTGGCACGGCTGCCGCACTGGTTCGCCGGGGTGTCGGTGCCCTGGATCGGTCCCGCCATCGCGGCGCTGAGTCCACTGGGATGCCTTGCGATTCTTGCGATTCCGGCGGTCCACGCATTCCTGCGGCACACCGTGCCCGGTATGCGATTGCGCGGTGTGGGCACCGATGCGGCCGCCGCGGAATCGCTCGGCATCCGCCCGGACCGGTACCGGTTCGCCGCCCTGCTCGCCGCGGGCCTCTTCGGAGGCCTGGCCGGAGCCGAATTGTCGCTCGGTGCGGTGGCGCTGTTCACCGAGAACATGTCGGCCGGTCGCGGCTGGGTGGTCGTGCTGGTCCTGCTGATCGCCAACGGACGCCTGCGCGCGCTGCTACTGACCCTCGTCGTCTACGCCTACGCCCAGGCCGTCGGATTCCGCCTGCAAACCGTCGGCCTGCCGATGCAATTGTCCGACGCCGCACCGTATCTGGCGATAATCGTGGTACTTGTCCGCGCCGGTGCGCGCACCCGGCGCAGGAGATCCACACCGGCAGTATCCGATCGAGCGTGAGCGCGAATCATCGTTCGGGGACGGCCTTCAGGAGGTGGCGAAGCGGGTCGCGATGTCGGCGGCTGTCACGGTGGCGAGCTCGACGAGGAACGGGACTCGTTCGGGGATCATGAGGGTGGTGGGGCCGCGGAGGCCGAGAGCGAAGCGGCAGTCTCCCGCTGGGGTGAGGATGGGTAGGCCGATGGTGCGGAAGCCGGGGTCGAGTTCTTCGTCGTTGTAGGCGTAGCCGCGGGCGCGGGTGTTGTCCAGTTCGGTGCGGAGTTCGGTTGGGGTGGAGACGGATCGGCTGGTGCCCTCGTCGTAGGGGAGTGTGTCGAGGAAGTCGTCGGGTGTGTCGGACCAGGCGAGCAGAGCCTTGCCGAGGGCGCTCGCGTGCAGGGGCAGGCGCACGCCCATCAGGCGGTGTCCGTCGGTTTCGCGCCAGCGACTGGTGCCGAGCAGCACGGCGTGAATGCTGTGGCGGATGGCGACCGAGGCATTCGCGCCTGTGGTGGCCGCGAGCTGCTCGAGGCTGGGCTCGGCGAGATAGATCCGATGCTGGCGGTACGCGATCTGGCCGTATTCGGCCAGCGCTCCGCCCATGCGGTACCGGCTCGAGGCTTCGTCCTTGTCCAGGAACCCGGCCTGGACGAGGGCGGTGAGCAGCCGGTGGGTGGTGCTGATCGCCAGCCCTTGCTGACGGGCGACTTCCGATACGCCGCGGTCCTCGCCGTCGCGGAAACAGTCGAGGACCGACAGGGCGCGGGTGACGGTCTGCACACCGGAGGATTCCACGATGCCGACCGTAACACGATCGGGTAGCGCGGGCGGCGCAACCTTTCCAATATTCGGAAGACGACCCGAGGCTGACTTTGGTTCAGGGTGCGCGAAAACCTGTTCTGCTGAATAGGAGTAGCCAGTGAACTGGGTGCCGGCGCCCTCGCATCTGAACGGCTGATCTGTCAAGCTTTCCGATCTACGGAAAGCATTACCTCGTATCGAATCCCGCCCGGACCTACTGTCGCCGAGTAGTCGCTCGACTTCGGTCGATGAATTCGGAAGAGGTGCTCCACGATGTTCCGCACGCGCAGGCCACACGGCTGGCATCTGGCGCTCGCGCTCGCTCCCGTCGTCGCTCTGGCCGCGGCGTGTGGCTCCGGGGCCGCTACCGACGCGGGCCCGGGCAAGGAGTTGGTCTTGAAGGTCGCCGATCCGGGTAATTCGGGTCCGCTGGCGGTTGCCAAGCGGGACGGGACCTTCGACAAGGCGCTGGCCCCACTCGGCGCGAAGGTCGAATGGGTCACCACCACACCGGGTTTCAGCTCCATGCTGAAGCTGTTCAACACCCGGCAACTCGACGTGTCCGGGGCCGCGTTCAGTCCCGTCGTTGGCGCACTGTCCAAGGACGTGGCCGTGCGGATCGCGGCGGTGCAGGATCCGGCGGGCAAGGACCAGAGCGGCATCATCGCCACCAAGGCCTCCGGTATCCACTCGGTGACCGATCTGGTCGGCAAGCGGGTCGCGGTGAATCCGGCGGGCAAGGGTGAATACATCCTGCTCAAAGCTCTGGCCCAGGCCGGGGTCCCGGCCGGCAAGGTGACGCGTGTTCCGTTGCAGCAGAAGGACGCCGCCTCGGCCTTCGCCACCGGCAAGGTCGACGCGTGGGCCTCGTTCCTGGTGCCGTATCAGGAGGCCAAGGCGAACGGCGGCGTCGAGATCGCCACCGAACAGAGCATCGGTTCCAAGGACAACACGGTGGTGGTGTTCCGAACCGAAATCCTCGACAAACGACCGGAAGTCGCCGCCAAATATCTCGAAGTGCTGCAGGGGCTGACCGTCCAGCAGCACGACAACCCGACCGCGTTCGAGAACGTCTTCGATCGCAGCGGGCCTACGGCGCTGAGCGGCGCGCGGCTGGCGGACGCGCTGCGGGTCGACGCCGAGGCGACCGTTCCGCGGCTGCCGCGGGACTCCGACGCCGCCGACCTCGCCGATGTGGTGAACCTGTTCGCGGACAACGGCGTCATCAGCCGCAAGATCACCGCCGCCGACATCTTCTACGACCTGCAGGCCAAACTGAGCCCCGATCAGCTGGCCGCGGTGCAGAAGGGGCGCTGAGATGACCGTCGTCGTCGCTCCCGCCGAATCGGCGGGCCCGCTCGCACCACCGCGCAGCAGAGTCGAGAAGCGCAGGCCCGCATGGCTTTCGGTGCCGCTGCGCATCCTGCTGCCGGCGCTGGTCGTGGCCGGCTGGTGGGTCGGTTCGGCGAGCGGCGCACTGTCGCCGCAGGTGCTGGCCGGGCCGCCGAAGGTCTGGTCGGCGTTCACCGAACTGGCGCGCAGTGGCCAGCTCGCGGACTTCGCGCTCGCCTCGTTCACCCGCGCGGCCTTCGGCGTCCTGCTGGGAGTGACCGCGGGTCTGCTACTCGGGCTTGCGGCCGGATTGTCCAGTCTCGGTGAGGAATTGGTCGACTCCACGATGCAGATCGTGCGCGCGGTCCCGTTCCTGGCGCTGGTGCCGCTGTTCATCGCGTGGTTCGGTATCGACGAGCTGTACAAGGTGCTGCTCATCGCGGTCGCCACCATCGCGCCGATGTACGCCTACACCTACCTCGGGGTGCGCAATGTGGACCGCAAGGTGGTGGAGGCGGCACGCGGATTCGGCCTGACCGGTCCGCGGCTCGTACTCGAGGTGATCCTGCCCGCGGCGCTGCCGGGCGTGCTGATGGCGCTGCGAGTGTGCCTGTCCATCAGCATCACCGGTCTGATCGCCGCCGAACAGGTCGGTACCAGCAAGGGCGTCGGATACCTGGTCACCCTCGCCCAGGAATACAACCGGACCGACTACATGGTCCTGTGTGTCGTGCTCTACGCGCTGCTGGGCCTGATCTTCGACGGCGTGGTCCGGCTGATCGAACGTTTCGCGATGCCGTGGCAGCGACAGGTGGCGATCCGATGACCGTCGTCGACGAATCGCGCACGGCCGCACCGGCGGCAGTGCGCATCGAGGGGTTGCGAAAAGCATTCGGCGACAAGGTTGTTCTGGACGGTGTGGATCTGACCATCCGCCGCGGCGAATTCGTGGTGCTGCTCGGTCCCAGCGGCACCGGCAAGACGACCCTGCTGCGTCTGCTCACCGGACTGGAGGTACCGGACGCGGGACAGGTGCTGGTACCCGCGGTCCGCACCACCGTCTACCAGGAGCCCCGGCTCATCCCGTCCAAGCGGGTACTGGCCAATGTGGTTGTCGGGCAGCGCCGCGCGAAGTCGACGCGCGATGCGGGCCTGCGCGCCCTGGCCGAGGTGGGGCTCGACGGGAAGGCGCGGCAGTGGCCGGCCACCCTGTCCGGCGGTGAGGCCCAGCGCGCGGCGCTGGCCCGCGCCCTGGTCCGGGAACCCGAACTGCTGTTGCTGGACGAGCCGTTCGCCGCCCTGGACGCGCTGACCCGATTGCAGATGCAGGATCTGGTCGGCGACCTCGTGGCCCGGCATCGCCCCGCCGTGCTCATGGTCACGCACGATGTGGACGAGGCGGTACGGCTCGCCGACCGCGTCCTGGTCCTGGACCGCGGCCACTTCGCCGTCGACATCGACATCGATCTCACCCACCCCCGGGACCGCACGGACCCCGCCGCGCTGCGCTATCGGGCCGCGCTGCTCACCGAACTCGGCGTCGGACACGTCGCCGACAACCACCGGACCCCTTGAGCTTCAGGAGTATTCGATGACCGACACACTCTGGTACACGCGCTGCCCGGTCCCCACCGCCAGCGGTCTGGCGCACAGCCTCGGCTGGCTGGGGGATACCGCCCAGCGCAATGGCCTGCGGTTCGCCGTTCTGCAGGATGCCGGGCCGGAACTGGCCGGATCGCACTTCGATCACGGGCTGTCCGGACTGATCCGCGAGGGCGGCAATGTGCCCGCGATCGCCGCCAGGGCGCAGGGTTCGCCGACCCGGTTGATCGGTCTGACCTGGATCGACGAGGCCCAGGCAATTCTGGTGGGCCCGGATTCGCCGGTGCGCACACCCGCCGAGCTGGCCGGGCTGCGGATCGGTATTCCGGCCTGGGCGCAGGACCAGGCGCGCAGCTTCCCGCGAGCGATGGCGTTGCACGGCTTCACCAGCGCCCTGCGCCTGGCTGGGCTCGGCCTCGCCGATGTCACCGTCGTCGAGTTGGGTGTCGAACGAGATCCGCAGGTGCGCACCGAGATTCAACAGCGTGATCGTCGAGTGACCTGGGGAGCGGAGGAACTCGTTCGCGGTGAGGTGGACGCCATCTACGTCAAGGGCGCACGCGCCCAGGAAGTCGCCGCACAGCACGGCTTGCGGGTGGCCGTGGACCTCGATGCCACCGAGACGAGACGGCTGCGCGTGAACAACGGCACCCCGCGCCCGATCACGGTCCACCAGCATCTGCTCGATACCGCTCCGGAAGTGGTGATCGGATTCCTCGCGCAGAGTCTGCGCGCCGCGGACTGGGCCGCCGACAACCTCGACGGTGTGCGCAGCGTGCTGCAACGCGAAACCCTTTCCGGCCCCGAAGGTGTCGAGGCGGCCTACGGAACGGACTTCCACCGCGGCCTGCATCCGACACTGGACGAGGATCGGGTGGAACTCCTGGGCGTGCAGAAGCAGTTCCTGTACACACACGGGTTCCTGACCGCCGACTTCGATCTCGAATCCTGGGTTGCCTCCGAGCCACTGGCGCGGGCCCGCGAGCTCGTCGCCGCCGGGAAGGTAGCGGCATGACCGAATTCCTGTGGCGGCTGCCCACTCGCGGCGACGGTCGGCGCGCCCGCCCCGAACTGCGCCACCGGGGCGGCTTCTCCGATCCGGCACCCACCCCTTCGACGGGCATCAGCGCTCCGCGACCGGCCGATCGCGAGCCCACCGACGTGCGGTCCGGGCGCTTCGGGCCCTTCGACGACCTGCATCAAGTGATCGACGCCGCCGAACTGGCCGGACTCGACGGCGTTCTCGCCCCCTACGATCCGCTCGGTGAGGAATCCTGGATCGTGGCGGGGGGAGCGTTGCGCGCGACCCGCCACAGCCAGGTCGTCGTCGAATTCCAGCCCGCCTTCGGCACTCCCGTGTACGCGGCCAAGATGTCGGCGACCCTGCAGCGATTGTCGGGCGGGCGGCTGGGATGGCGGCTGGCAGTGGATACCGGCACCGAGGACGGGCGCAGCCGTGGTGACCACGTGAGTGGAGACGATCGCTACACCCGCGCCGCCGAATTCCTCACCGTCGCACGTGGGGTCTGGAATTCCGAACCCGTGCCGGGCGCCGGATTTCGCGGCACCGGAGTCGAATTCGCGGGGGAGTACTTCGACGTGATCGACGGCGGTTTCCGTGGCGTACTGTCCGGCCTGCCGTTCCCCGAAGTCCAGCTGTCCGGCACTTCGGCTGCCGCACTGGATCTTTCGGCCCGGCACGCCGATGTTCACCTGTTCACCGAAACGCCGGACGGTCCGGCCGAAGGACTGGCGGCGCTGCGAGCCCGCACCACCGAGACCGGCCGCACCGTGCGCGCCGGGCTCGAACTGCCGATCATTGCCCGCGAAACCGAGGGCGAGGCCTGGGCGCGCGCGGAAAGGCAATGGCGGGAGGTGCGTCCGGACGGTCCCGGTGCGCGCTCGCTGGACTCGGGGGACGGGCGCTGGGCCGGCTTCGACGCTCTCGGCCATCCGCAGACCATCGGCCTGGTCGGTAGCTACGAGCAGGTGGCCCGGCAGCTTCGGGCATACGCCGCAACCGGTTTCGACACCGTCGTACTCACCGGCCACCCGCACATCGAAGAAGTGCACCGCGCCGGCGAGCACCTGCTGTTCCTCGCCGATCCGGCCACACGAACGCTGAAGGAGGCCGCGGTATGACCATCGATATCTACTGGCGCATCGGCATGGAAGGCGACCACGCCTCGCTGCGCACCCCGCGCCGCTACAACCGCGGCAACGCCGCCGGGTACGGGCCAGGCAATATCGCTCCCGCCATCCGTGGCGGAGAGCTGGACGGCTACAGCTACATCGACCATGTCGCCGCCGTCGCCAGAGCGAGCGAGTCCGCCGGATTCCTGGGCGGGTTGCTGCCCTCGTTCCCGGTCACCGAGGATCCCTGGGCCTTCGCCGCCGCACTGGCCCGCGAGACCACCACCTACCGGTTCATGGTCGCCTTCCAGCCGGGCTTCCTGCACCCGGTCCAGGCCGCGCGCATGTCGGCGAGCCTGCAGCGTGCCACCGGCGGCCGGCTCGTCTACAACATCATCAGCGGTGGTGGCGGGCCTGCCCAATTATGGTGGGGCGACAAGGTTTCCCACGATGACCGCTATGCCCGCACCACTGAATTCCTCGACGTGCTGCGCGGAGTCTGGGATGGCGCCCCCTACTCGCACGACGGCCGCTTCTTCCGCACCGAGGGCGCCGCGCTGCCGCCGGGCCTGGCCGGTCAGCCCTTCCCGGAGGTGTACTTCTCCGGATCCTCGTGCGCGGCAGTCCAGGCCGCGGGCCGGCATGCGGACTACTACCTGTCCTGGCTCGAGCCGTTCGGCGACCTACGCGCCAAATTCGACGGCGTCCGCGCCCACGCCCAGAAGATCGGTCGCACACCGAAATTCGCGGTCCGCATCGACATCCTGGCCCGGCACACCGAGGAGGCGGCCTGGGACGAGATCCGCAAGGGCTGGGCCTTCGTCGACCGGGAGGCGGCCAACCGTGCCGCGCAAGGCGATTCGGTGGGCGCGGGTCGCATCAAGGGCTGGGTGCCCGAAACCATCACCGGCTACCGGGATCTGGAGGTACAGCCCAACGTGTGGTGCGGGTTCAGCCTGATTCGCGGCGGCCCCGCCTTCGGCCTGGTCGGCAGTTACGAACAGGTCGCGCAGCGCCTGGACGAGTTGATCGACCTCGGCGTCGACGCGTTCATCCTCGCCGGTAACCCACACCTGGAAGAGGCCTACCGCGTGGGGGAGGAAGTGCTGCCACTGCTCGGCCGCTCCCGCCTGACCACCGCTTCCGGTGCGTCCGCGCTCACCCACGCCCACTAGGAGAAATCATGACCAGCACCGAGATTCGGCTCAGTGACACCGTGGCCGACTTCGTCGCCGCCGCGACCCGCGACGCCGAGAAGGCGTTCCGGGTGTTCCGCGACACCGGCACCGTGACCGGCAACGGAACCGTCAACTTCGTCGAGCGCGTGCCCGGGGCGGAGATCGCCGTCGCACTGAACGAACCCGGGCCCTGGGCCGAGGACCGCGGCGTGCGGCCCGTAGTGGCGACGTTCGACGGAGAAGTGCTGTCCGGCAACGGCTCCGCCGGATTCGTCACCGGCTACGCCCCGGTGTTCCGTGCCCATCCCGAGATCACCTCCGTGGTGCACGTGCACAGTCCCTGGCTGGGCGGCTGGGCCCAGACCCACCGCACCTTCCCCATCCGCTACGCGGCGGTGCAGCGCCTGACCCTCTCACGGGAGATCCCGCCGCACATCGATCGCAGCATCGGCGCGGGTGCGTTCGTCCTGGACCGGCTCACCCAGGATCCCGACCTGATCGCCATCTTCGAGGCCAACGGCGGCGCGAACGTCATCGGCCGCGCCGGACTCCTGGATCTGGCGAAACTGGTGGTGCTGCTGGAGGAGGGCGCGCAGTACCAGGCGATCGCCGAAACCCTCGGCGGCTCGGTCGAATTCGACAAATCCAATCTGGCCGTGCAGTGGGGCCGGACCGGCCTGGCCGACGAGGCCCGCCGCCGCGGTCTGATCTGACCTTCCCGCAACAACTTTCGAGGAGCACCCGTGACCGTTCGTGTCGGCTACTTCCCGCACAACAACTCCCTGTTCGTCCTGCGCCACCGCGGCATCCTGGAACGCGCACTACCCGATGTGGAATGGGTGGATCTGCGCGCCCTGCCCCAGCCCGGCCGCGCCGACGTGAAATCCGCGCTGCCGTCGGTGCATTCGGACTACCTGTTCACCGAAGGCGGCTACGACTTCATCGGCACCGGCTTCACCCCGCCGATCACCGCACTCGGCAACGACCGCGACATCGTGTACGTCGGCATCTCCGGACCTCGCATCGAGAACGGGCGCCTGGTCACCGAAGCGGGCAACGGAATCGAGTCGGTGGCCGACCTGAAGGGCAAGCGGGTCGGGATCGCGCACGGATCCTGGCAGACCACCCTGCTGCTGTTCGCGCTGGAGAAGGCAGGACTGGGCTGGGCCGATATCGAACCGGTCGACACCGACGTCCACGACGGCGGCGCGCTGCTGCTCGACGGCTCCCTCGATGCCTGGGTCGGCGCCTACCCGGGCCTGACCGCGGTCGAATCCGCCGCGACATTGCACACCCTCATCGACACCGAGTCCGTGTTCAGCCACCCCTCCCTGTGGTTCACCCGGCGCGAGTTCGCCGAGAACAACCGACCCGCGCTGGAAGCCATCATCACCGCGCTGCACGAATCCGACGCCTGGATCGTGGAGAATCCGCGCGCCGCGGCCCAGTACTTCGTCGACGATGTAGTCGCCCGGGGCGGCACCGCCGACCTCGACGCCTGGGAGGCCGCACTGCGCGGCCGCCCATTCGGGATCGGCCCGGTGACCGAGGAATTCCTCGACGAACAGCAGCACGCCGCCGACCTCCTCGCGGCGAACAGCCTGCTACCCAGAACGATTCGAGTCCGCGACGCGGTGGAACCCTCGATCGGAGATTTCGTCGTCAAGACGGCTACCGCGAACTGATCCCGTCATTTCGGCGTCGCAGAGCACTGCTGGAGAAGATCTCGTTCGCGGGCAAGGAATTCGGCGAAGGTTGTGGCCCGCTCTCCGGTGAGGTCCTCGACCGCGGAGGTGACCTCGGCGAGCGAGCCGGCTGCGACGTCGGCGTAGAGGGCGGCCACATCGGTGGCGAACGTGGCGGGCAGGCCGTGCGCGATGAGCTTGTCGGCGAAATCGGCTGGCGGCAAGTCGATGTAGGACACGGTCCGTCCGAGAACGCACGACCTGCCCGGCGCCGGCCGCGTGCGGACGCGCGCCGCAATCGGGAACTGCTGCTGACCGCGGCCGACGCCGTGTTCGCCGCGAATGGTTCCGACGCGCCGCTGGAATATGTGGCGCGGCGTGCCGGTGTGGGTGTCGGTACTTTGTACGGGCATTTTCCGACTCGCCGAGCACTGATCGCGGCGCTGCTGGCCGATCGCAACGAGACGTTGTTCGCACATGGCGACCGACTGCTGGACGAGACGGTCACGGCCGTCACCGTGGATATGTGGGTCCGCGCGGTGGTCGAGCATGCCGCCACATATCGTGGTCTTGCCGCAGCCTTGACCGAGAGCCTCGACGACGACGGCAGCGAGTTGCACGAGTCGTGTGTGCGCATGAACCGGATCGGTGAGCAACTGGTCGGCCGAGCAGCGCGGTCGGCGGCAATCGACGCCGACGTCACTGCCGCCGACGTCTTCACGCTCATCAGCGCGGCGGCATGGATTCGTGAGCAGACCAGCCCCGATCAAGCAAACCGTCTGATCGGCATATGCCTCGGCGGTATGCGTTCACAGCTCGATTCGACGACCGCGAATCGGGATGACGGCTGACCTCGCAGACATGCGAGCATGTATGGCCCGCGCCTGGCGGCAATCAAAACGTGGCTGTCCAGTGGGGACACGTAGTGGTGCGGCACAGACTCGCGCCCGACGCGGGAAGGTCGTCCGAGACTGCTCGGGAACGCCGATTGCGCGACGGTGGATTATGTCAGTCCGCTACGCCATGCCGGCCGAAGGCTCGGCCGAAGGTTGCGACCGCGTTCTGGACGACTTCGCGCAACTCGGATTCGGGTATTCGTCGTGTGCCCATGCGGGTGCGGGCTTCCAGCGGCGCGGTGAGCAGGGCTCCGAAGTGCTCGGCGGCGGTGGCGGGGGCGCTGACGAGATTCAACTCGCCGTCCAGCGCGAGTTTGGCCAGTCGCGCGGCCAGTGCGTCGTTGACCCGGTCGGTGGCCTTGTCGTTGACGATGTCGAGTAGGTCCGGCATGGTCGGCATCTGCGCATACAGCAGTCGCCGCAGAGCCTGGGAACCCTCGTCGCAGTAGCACTCGGCGCAAGGTCGAGATGTACCCGGATTGGGGCAGCGAAGTGAAGGCCTTGTTCGCTGCTGCTGGGGCCGCACCAGCTCCGTCGAAAACGGCTTCCGGCGAGCCCGACTGACAGGCGCTCCACAGGTGTTGTCGAATGTCATTGACGGCGGTTGGATTGGTTCGAGCCCGTATGCTGCAGCGAGGGCGATCGGCCCGCTGGTGGACGTGCATTGAGACGCTGCGGGTGTGGGTGAAGAAGGCGCTCGCGCAGGGTGCCCCGGTTACGAGCGATGCGGTGTCAGGGAGGAAATGTGGATATCACCCAGTTGATCCTCGATGACCATCACGAGCAGCGGCGGCTGTTCGCGATTGTGGAGCAGATCGATCGGGGGGACACCGGTGCGTTGGGGGCGGTCTGGGACAGGTTGGCGGCGTTTCTCGAGTTGCATGCGCAGGCCGAGGAGGAGATTTTCTATCCCGCGCTGCTGCAGGTGGGGATCGCGGCTCGGCGGGCGGGCGGGGCGCAGGACGAGACGCTCGACGCGATCCACGACCACAACGAGATCAGGGACGCGGTCGCCGAGGTCGGTCGGCACCGGGTCGGCAGCGACGAGTGGTATGCGGCCGTCGCGGCGGCGAATCTGGCCAACAGTGATCACATGGCCGAGGAAGAACGGGAGGGGCTCACCGACTTCCGTCGCCTGGCCGGGCTGCAGTGCCGCCATCGGCTTGCCGTGGCCTTCGCCGCTTACGAGGCGCGCAACTACGCGGGGGTCGTGCCCGTCGACAAGGACCCGGCCGGCTACGTGCGCGCGGCGGTTGCGGCGCCTGGTACCGGGGCGAACGGATCGCTCAGTGTGGGCAGCTTGAAGTGAATTCCGCCCGGCTGAGCGCCGTTCAGGGTTGGGGTAGCCCCTCGAGGGCCGCCTTCGCGGGGGCGTAGCCGGCTTGGGCGGATTTGCGGTAGACGCGTCTGGCGGCGTCCGGGCGGCCTGCAGATTTCCATTGGTCGCCCAGGGCTTTCAGAGCGACCACGTCGCCGTCTTGTTCCACCTCACGGTAGAGGATCCTGGCTTGGTCCTTCTCGCCTCGGGCCTCGTGAACCGTTGCCAGGTGGACCTTTCCGAGGGTGTGACCGTGATCGATATAGCGGCGATACCAGTACGCGGCCTGAGCGAGGTCGCCCGCGTTCATGCACATGTGGCCCAGGGTGAGCATCGAGAGTGTCTCGCCGCTCTCGGCGGCTTGCCGGTACCAGCGTTCGGCTTCAGCTCGGGCGCCACGCTTTTCGAGGAGTCGCGCCAGGAACGACATGGCGAGCGTGTCCTTCATCTCTGCGGCCTGGCGGAGTAGCCGTTCGGCTTCGCGTATTTCGCCGCGCTTGTGATGATCACGGGCACGGGCCAGTACCCGGCCAGTCTGCCCGCGCCCACGGCGGGCTCCCTGTGATTGTGAATGCCTTTGGGAGGCTTCCGGTTTCGGCTCCAGGTCCTGGCGTGTCCGGCGTGCGAGCAGTGTCAGCGCGTGCGGGATGGATGGGCGTCGCTCCGGCTGTTTGTCCATCAGCCCGGTGATGAGCCGGCGGAGTTGTCCGGCGCGCGCAGGCGGCGGAACCGCACCGAACATCACCGCCTTCATCGTTCCGTGAATGGTGTCGCGGCGGAACGGCGAGACTCCTTCCACCGCGTGGTAGAGCGTGACGCCGAGGGAGTACAGGTCACCGGCCGGTGTGCCGTCACCGTCGATGCGTTCGGGTGCCATGTACTCGAACGAACCGATAATCGTCTCCTTGGCGGTCAGCGTGTGATCGGAATGGTGGCGGGCGGTGCCGAAATCCGTGAGCAGAACCTGACCATCGGTGGCGAGCAGGATGTTGCCCGGTTTGACATCGCGGTGGACCACACCCGCACTGTGGGCGGCACGCAGGGCCTGCAGCAACGCTGCGGCCATGGTGGTGGCTTCCGCGACGGTCACCGGACCGTCGCTGTCGAGTCGCTGTTTCAGGGAGCGGCCGGACACCAGGCGCATCACGATCCATGGCGTCGCGCCATCGGTAACGACATCCAGGGCACCGACGATATTCGGATGGTCGCTCAGCCGTGCGGCATTGCGAGCCTCACGTTCGGCGCGCGCGACTCGCTCGGCGTGCTCCGTGCTCGATTCGGCCTGCGGGAGCAGTACTTCCTTCACTGCGACATCGACTTGCAACCGCTCGTCGCGCGCTTTCCAGACGGTCCCGAATCCTCCACTGCCGAGCTTCTCGATCAACCGGTAGCGGCCGCCGAGTACCCAGCCCGGTCGTTTCAGCGCCGACATGAAGGCCCCCAGCAATTCTGTGCCCCAGTAACATTCGGAACCGCTCCACCTTACTCGATAGCGGACATTGCCGCGCCGGCGCTGGCACAGCCGAATTCGCTCGCATGTGTCTTCGCAGTGCGTTGTCCGGCGGCGAGCAGTGCGATCGCGGAAGTAATCGGATGCCGTCCATCCCGCTCGCGACTACCGTGGGCCTATGTGGAAGACAATCGAAACGACTTGACCGCGCGGCCTTTTCGGTTCGCGGTGGGAATAACGGCGACCAGCACGCGCCGGGAGTGGCAGGACCGGGCGCGTCAGGCCGAGGATCTGGGGTTCGACGTGGTCCAGGTGGCCGACCATCTGGGCATGGTGTCCCCGTTCCCGGCGCTGATCACCATGGCCGAGGCGACCGACCGGGTGCGGGTCGGCACGATGGTGCTCAACGCCGGCTTCTATCGTCCCGCGCTGCTGGCCGCGACGTGGCGAGTATGGGCCTGCTCACCGAGGGGCGATTCGATTTCGGCATCGGCGCGGGACCCGATTTCGCCAAGCCGGAATTCGAGGTCGCCGGACTGCCCTTCCCGGGCGGTCGGCAGCGGATCGAGAATCTGGCCGGCACCCTGACCGAGATCCGCAAGCTGTTCGCGAACGATCATCAGCCGCCGCTGCCGTACCCGATTCCCGTGCTGGTGGCCGGCGCCGGTGATCGGTTGATCCGGGTCGCCGCCGAGTACGCCGATACGGTCGCGATGGCCGGAGTGCGCGTCGAGCCGGATATCGCCTCCGACGCCGCCGGAGTCGCCGCGCTCGCCCGGCGCGTGGAGTTCGTTCGCGAGGCCGCCGGAGACCGTTTCGCCGATCTCGAACTGGGCCTGACCGTGCAGGGGGTCGAGGTGGACGGGCACGATTCCGATCTGACGATGGTGCGCATGTTCAATCCGGCCCTGACCGAGGAGCAGTATCGCTATCTGCCCGGCGTCCTGCACGGCACGGCCCGCGACATCGCCGACACCTTGCGGCGGTATCGGGACGAGTTCGGCATCACGCACTATTCGGTTGCCGAGTCCCGCATGCCCGCCTTGGGCGCGGTGATCGCCGAATTGCGCTGAGTCGCATCGGAATTGGCTGGGGAGCGGTCAGACGAGTTCGACTTCGTCGAATTCGGCGGTCATTCGGTGCCGCCGCTCCCGCAGCACCCCACCCTCTCGGTGCGCGAGACCCTCGCCGAATTCGAGCCGGAGTGTCGCGCTGTGGGTGTCCACTTCGTGTACGACTCCGCAGATGCCGATGAACGGCCCTCTGGAGAAGTAGACGACATCACCCGGTCCGTAATCGTTGATCCGCACGGAGCCACGGTAATACGCGTCGCTGTGGGCCGGGTCGCCGCGTGATCAGCTCTGTCGCAGTGTCGCGGTGGCGATGTCGAGGAATTCGCGGACCGGTTTCTCGCGGCGGTCCGCGGGTGCCGCCAGACAGGTCTCGATGGCCGGGACATCGGTGAGTGGCAGGCTCACCAGATCGGCGCGCGAGTAGGCCCGCGCGACGCTCGCCGGGACGATGGCGATGCCGTGTCCGGCGGCGATGAGTTCGAACTTCTCCTCGAGTGAGGCGGTGCGCCGCGTCGTGGCGTCGAGCAGGCGCTCGCCGTCGAGTTCCGCGCGAGTGAGTTCGCCGCGGGAGGCCAGCGGATGCGTCGCGGGCATGCAGGCGACGCGGGATTCGTGGCCGATGGATATGGTGCGCATGCCCGAATCGTCGAACGGGCGGCGCAGATATCCGACCTGCGCGCGGCCGTCCCGCAGCGGGGTGTCCGGCTCCCACCAGCGCACCGGGATGAGATCCGTCTCGACATCCGGATGACACGCGGTGAAAGCCCGAATCGCCTCGGACACATGGAGTCCGGGGGAGAAGGCCACCACGAGCCGCTGCACGCCGTGGTCGACGTCGTGCACCCGGCGCACCGCGGCATCGACCGCCGCGAGCAGTCCCGGCGCCTCCCGGTAGAGCTGCTCGCCGGCCGGGGTCAGCGCCACGCTGCGAGTGGTCCGCTCGAGCAGGGTGCAGGAGAGTTCCTCCTCGAAGGCCCTGATCTGGCGGCTGAGCACCGGTTGCGCGATGTACAACCGCTCGGCCGCCCGGCCGAAGTGCCGCTGCTCGGCCACCGCGACGAAGTAGCGGAGCTTGCGCAGGTCGAAATCCATGCCTTCAGGGTATCAATTTTCGGCAAGGGTATTGGACCGTTCGCGCGCGGATGCCGAGACTCGAAGCATGATCGTCATCACCACTCCCACCGGCAAGATCGGCAGCCGGGTACTGGAAATCGTTGTCGCCCAGCAGGATACGAGCGGAGAGAAAGTGCGCGTGATAGTGCGCGACCCGGGCCGGCTGCCCGCTGCGGTCCGCGAGCGGGTCGAGGTCGTCGCCGGTTCGCACGGTGACCGCGAGGTGCTGGACCGCGCGTTCGCGGGTGCGGACGCGGTCTTCTGGTTGGTGCCGTCGGACCCGCGCGCGCCGAGCCTGGAGGCCATGTACTCCGGGTTCACCCGGCCCGCGGCCGAGGCGTTCGCGGCGCACGGAGTCGGACACGTCGTCAGCGTCTCGGCGCTCGGGCGCGGCACCTCCGCCGCGGGCCGCGCCGGTCACGTGACCGCCTCGCTGGCGATGGACGACCTGATCGCGAGCACTGGCGTCGCCCATCGCGCGCTGGCGAACCCGGCCTTCATGGACAACCTGCTGCGGCAAGTGAATTCGATCCGGGATCAGGGACTGTTCACCGACACCATCGCTCCGGACCACCGGCTGCCCCTGGCCGCCACCCGCGATATCGGCGCGGTCGGCGCGCGGCTGTTGCTCGACCGGTCCTGGACCGGAACCGGTGAAGTCCCGGTGCTCGGCCCGGCGGACCTGTCGCCGAATGACATGGCGCACACCATGTCCGAGGTACTGGGCCGCCCGATCCGCTACGAGCGGCAGACCTTCGAGCAGCTGCGGGACTCGCTGACCGGATACGGGCTCCCGGAGCCGATCGTGCAGGGCTACCTGGACATGATGCGCGCGGTGGACGACGGCCTCAACGAGGGCGTGCCCCGAACTCCGCGGAATTCGACCCCGACCAGCTTCCGGGAATGGTGCGATCGGGTGCTGGCGCCGGCGGTGCGGGCATGAGCGAGGACCGCACGGCGCTGATCGTCGGCGCGTCACGCGGTCTGGGCCTGGCGCTGGCCGCGGAGTACGCGCGGAGAGGCTGGAACGTCATCGGTACGGTGCGTGCCGAGCAGCGCACCGGATTACCCGAACTGGCCGAGGGATCCGCTGGCCGGGTCACCGTGGAGACATTGGATATCACCGAGCCGCAACAGGTTTCGGCGCTCCGTGAACGACTCTGCGGCCGCACTCTCGATCTGCTCTTCGTCAATGCCGCGATAGCGCGGGGCGACATCCCGATCGGCGAGGTGCCCGAGGAGATGTTCGCCGAGGTGATGCTCACCAACGCGCTGAGCCCGATGCGCGTGCTCGAAGCGCTGCGCTCGCTGGTCGCGCCGACCGGCACCATCGGCGTGATGTCCTCGCGTCAGGGCAGTATCGCCCTGAACACCACGGGCGGCCAGGATCTCTACCGGGCCAGTAAATCCGCTCTGAACCAGCTGATGCGCGGCTATGCCGCCCGGTACCGCGACGCCGCGCACACCGTGGTGGCGATGTGCCCGGGGCACGTGCGCACCGGGCTCGGCGGCCCGCACGCCCCGCTGCGCATCGAGGAGTCCATCCCCGGCGTCGTCGACACCCTCGAACGCCATCGCGGCGAGGGCGGCCTGCGTTTCGTGAACTACCGGGACGAAGTCGTTCCCTGGTAGGAGCGGTCAGTCGGGCGAGCCGGTGAGCACCCGGCGTGTCGCAGCACTGCCGTCCAGCCGGCGGCTGAGCCGGTGCACGATGCGCCAGCCGTCGCGGGTGCGGCGCAACCGGATGCGGTGTGCACCGGCGCGCCAGATGTAGGGCCCGTTGTCGTTGTGGCGCACCAGAATCGATTCGCAGACCGCGACGGCCTCGTCACCGTCGACGCTGATACTGGGCGGGCCGAAGAAGTGTGCGCTGCCGGTGCCGATGATCTTCTGGTGCGCATCGGATCGGAGCATCGCGCGTACCTCGTCGCGGCCGCGCATGCGCCGGCCGTCGACGTCGTATTCGCCGTCCTCGGTCCAGAGGTCCGCGGCCTCGGCGCTGCCCGCGTCGGCGAGCGGTCCGTACGAGGTGAGCAGGCGCAGCACGGCGAGTTCGTCCTCGACGCGCTGGAGGCGCTGTTCCAGGCGGCGCAACGCGTCATCCACGGCGGGCCCCGTCACCGGACGGTTCGGGGTTCATCAGCCGGGTCATGGCTTGGTGTGTGGTCGACACGATTCTCGCCCGGTCCGGTCCGGTGCGCCATGCGACGGACTTCTCGTTACCGGTGACCACGCGCACCGGGCCGTGCGCCAGATGCGCCAACCCTTCTCGCGCCACGTCCACGGGCTCGGACACGACCATGCCCGGGGCGTCGAAGTTCAGTCCGACGCGTTCCATGGCCGGAGTGCGGGTGAGGCCGAGAACCAGCGTCAGCACGTCGACGCCGTGCTCGCGCAGTTCGAGCCACAGTCCCTCGCCGAAGATCCGCAGGAATGCCTTGGCCCCGCCGTAAACGGTGTGCCGCACCGAACCCGCGTATTCGGACAGCGATCCGACCAGCAGAATTCCGCCGCGCTGCCGGTCCCGCATGCGGCGGCCGTAATGCTGGACGAGCGCGAGCGTCGCGGTGAGATTCAGCTCGATCACGCGCCCGAACTCGCGCAGGTCGCCGTCCAGGAATTCGGTGCTGTGCGTATTGGCCCCGGCATTGCAGATCAGCAGACCGACCTCGAGATCGGCTGTCGCGGCGATCACGGACTCGACCCCGCCCTTGGTGAGATCGACCGCGAGCGTGCGCGCTTCGACCCCGAGGGCACGACAGGACTCGGCGACCCGCGCCAGCGGCCCCGGCTTGCGCGCAACCAGCAGCACGTTCACTCCGCCGGCCGCGAGCCGCCGCGCGAATTCCGCCCCGACCCCCTCGGACCCGCCCGCGATCACCGCCCACGGACCGTATCTCGACAGATCTGGTTCGGGCGGGGCAGTCGCGTCAACACTCATGAGCGCCAGTGTCGCGCGACGAACCGTCCGAGACACCTTGCGTTCCGGTGACCGAGATTTCGGTGCACTCGGGCGTCTGCCGCGCACAGTGGCGCGATCGGACCGGTTCGGAGACGGGCACACCGGGCGAATGCGGTGGGGCGGCAGCCGAAAACGGTTGTGCCCCCTGTTCGATGGCGCCATGGGCGGATTCGGCGAGGCATACCCGTGGATGTATGGCAGCACACGGGGAGCGCTCCGGAACCCCGATCGCGATGGTTCCCGGCGAGGTCGCGGAGATGGGCGGCGACGCCGACGATCAGGCGGTAACCCTGCGCCACGCACCGGATTCGATGGAGCGGGAACTCGCCGACCTGACGGCGGCCGCCTGGAGCGGTCCGGCCGCCGCCGGACTCGCCCACGGCTGCGCGGAATGCCGCGACGGCGGCAGCCAGATCTTCGACACCCGACCGAGCCGGCAGGAAAGCACGGCGGTAGGCGCCGCGAGCACCGCCAACGCCTTGCGGCACCTGCCGCTACGGCGGCCAGGTACGACAGCTGAACCTGTCTGCCGGAGAAGGTATTCGAGCTGAACCCGAGCGGGGCCGGGCAGTCATTTCGCGCCGCGGGCGGCGGCTCGTTCGATGGCGTCCATGCACTGTCCCAGGGCGAACGCCGGGTTGATCTCGAGTGCCTCGGTGGCCTCCTCGTAGATCAGGACATGGCCTGCGGGAAAGAAGTACGCTTCGCCCGCGGTGGCGGTCTCGTCGGGGAGGTCGGTTCCGGGGTAGGTGGCCCGGATGGTTCCGGAGAAGATGTAACCGTAATGCGGACAAGGACATACGCCGCCGGGCATGCCACCGGCGCGGTACAGCTCGGTGCAGTCGCGCGCGCCGGCCGCGCGGGTGAAGCCGACCTCCATATCGCCCCAGCGTTCCGAGCTGAACCCCTGGGCGCTGCGCGGCCAGCGGCCGCCTCCGCCGGGTGGCAGATCCTGGGGGCGTGCGTGCGGCATGGTCGGCTCCCTTCCGTCGACGCGGTCCCTCCCGACTGTGGGTAGATCGCGACTCTCACTGAAGGTAGAACATGGTTTCTGTTCCTGGGAGCCAAATTCTCGAAATCGTCGAAGCTCATGGTGAGGATCGGATGGACCGCGGCGACGGGCTGGACCGGGTGAAATCGCCACGAGATCCTATGCGGCCAGGGCGGGCTCGGTGTGGATCTTCGGAGACGGCGTGCTGGCCGCCGAACCCGCCGCGAGCCGTACGCGTTCCACGGGGCGGGAGATTTTCGCACACCTGCCGGGCTGCGGGGCGTTGGACCAAAGTGCTTGTTCATTCAATTCAACTGTGCGGCAGTTGAATTCGTAGTCGGTGGCGCTGCGCATTTCGTATGTACGCGATTGCCGGCGGTGGGAAGCCGTACCGCGAAGGCGGTAATTGCCGCGCAAGAGCATTGTCGGGCAACGTATTCCGGACTCATGGGGTACTGTCTGCGAGCGCCGACCGGCGGGGGTCGGCGGGGCGCGTCAATGTTGTCGTAGTTCGGAATCGAGGCAAGCGCATGAACCACAAGCTCTGGTTGCTCGGGCGATCGGTCACCGTCGGTGCCCATATGGCCGGCGAGGCCGTCACGCGGCCGAAAGCTCGTTCGCTCCAGGATGTTCCGGTCTCCGGCGAGTCCGTCACGCCCGAATGGCTGACCGCCGTGCTGTGCCGCGAGGTCCCGGACGCGAAAGTGCTGTCCTTCGACACCTCGAACGGCAGCCGGGGCACCTCCACGCGCGTGGCGATCCGGGTGGAGTACAACGATGCCGGGAACGAGGCGGGCTTGCCGCGCGAGCTGTTCGCGAAGACGACGACAGCGTTCAGTCAGCGCATTCTGCTGGGCGGCGGCAAGATGATCGACGGCGAGACCCGGTTCTTCAAGGATTTCCGGCCGCGCGTGGATATGGAGGCGCCGATCGGCTACTGGGGTGCCTCGGACCCGGCGTCCTGGCGGTCGATCGCGCTGATGGAGGATATCGCCGCCACCCGGGGCGCGGTGTTCAGCGAGCCGACCGCACCGATCGCGCGCGCGCAGATCGAGGATCTGGTGCGCAATCTCGCCCGGCTGCACGGGACGTTCTGGGAGAATCCGGCGATCGAGGTGCTCAACACCCCGGCCTACATGCTCGACGCCTACCTCGCCGCGATCGATATGCGCAAACGCTGCGAGGTCGGCCTGGGCCGGGCGCAGGAGGTCGTCCCCGAGACGCTGCACGGACAGGCGGACCGGCTGTGGGCCGGTGTCGAGCGGGCCATCGCGATCGCGACCGAGGACATGCCCGCGACGCTGCTGCACGGCGATCCGCACATCGGGCAGACGTACCGGACCGGCGAGGGCCGGATGGGTTACGTCGACTGGCAGGTGGTGATGCGCGGCGGCTGGGCGCACGACTTCGCCTACACGGTCAACTCCGGCTGTGAGCCCGAGGATCGGCGTGCCTGGGACCGGGAACTGCTGCAGGTGTATCTGGAGGAGCTGGCGCGGGCCGGAGGCGCGGCTCCCGCGTTCGACGACGCTTGGCTGCTGTATCGGCAGCAGTCGATGTTCGCTTATGCCGCTTGGGCTTTCACGATCGGGCGGGCCGCGTATCAGCCGCGGATGCAGTCGAACGAGACCTGCCTGACGTTGCTGAAACGCATCACCACCGCGATCGACGATCACGATTCACTGGGTGCGCTGGGCGTCTGAATTTTCTGGCGCGACGGCATCGGGGGGGGCCCGAGACCAGGCGGAGACACGGGG
>CBJNFW010000067.1:0-31612 GCA_966435935.1 uncultured Nocardia sp. | reverse complement strand
GCCGTCGCCCGGCTCGACCCCCGGATCCACATTCGCAGGACTCGTCACGACCCACTCCGCCCATCACCGTCGCGCGATCGCGTGCCGCACGCGTCTACGTTCCCCGAAGACCATCCTGACCGCCCGCTCCGGTACGGCGGTTCCCACCGGTGGGAATCCTCGACAATGAGCTTGACAATGAGCTCGATCGTAAGAGGAGTTCGCCGGGGCGGGTCGTGATCGCGGCCGGGCCCGGGACGGGACCTACTCGACGGGAAGGTTGCGATGCCGCCGGTGGTGATGCATGACGAATTCAGCCATCCGCTCTCCTGCGGCACCGAGTAGGTGATCAGATGAGTTTCCTGGGCCTGAACTGGAAAGACGTCGCGGTCGGCGCAGCCGGCCTGATCGGCAACGTCGTGGGTGAAGTCGTTCCCGTGGTCGGCCCGGTGGTGATGGGCGCCGCGCTGAGCGGCCTGGTCGGCGGCGCCATCGCATGGGGCAGTACCGGCAGTTTCGAGAAGGGACTCGAGACCGGTCTCGGCGACGCGGCGCTCGGCGCGCTGCCGGGCAGTCTGCTGGGGCGCGGCGCGGGCACGCTGCTGGACAAATTCGGCATCAACGCGGCCTCCAAGGTCGGCGGCTACCTCATCGGTGATACGGCACTGCAGGGATTGGGCGCGGGTGCCCTGTCCGCGTATGTGAACCATATGTTCGGCGACTCCAATCCGGCGCCCGCGCCTCCGAGTCAGCTTCCGGTGCGAATCATCACGCCCTCGTCGTCCTCGTCATCAGTGTCTGCCTGAGCGGGTGCCTCATGGTGGATATGCACAACATGCTCATGCCGTTCTGGGACCCGTCCAATCCCTCGGATCCGACCAAGACCGATCCGAACTATCCGAAGGACTATGAATTCTCGGTCACCACCGCGAATTTGTATCTGTCGATGCCGAACTTCTTCCAGAAGACTTTCACCAGCTTCGGCACGGGCAATACTTCCAATCCACCTCAGAACGGTGACGTTCCGCAACTTCCCCCATCGTTCGACAGCGCCCAGAATCAGGTGGGCAGTTTTTCCAATTACGCGGTCGTGGCGCTGAAGATGAATCAGGCGTTCACCGATCTCGTCGCATCGGACAAGACCCTGGCCCCGCTGGCGCAGAAGACGGCGGCCACCTCGACGGCCGGGCAGACGGCGCTCAATACCGCAATCGACGGCATCACCAACTCGGCGCCGACGGTACCGCCGTCGGGAATGACCGAGGACGACTACATCATGAGCTACCTCGACAAGGCGCTGAGTGCGGCCAAGACCGCGGTGGACAAGGCCACGGGGGACAACAACTCCACCGCGAGCAGCCTCGATGCCCAGACCAAACAGATCCAGGAGCTCGAAGCGCAGGTCAAGCAGCTGCAAGCCCAGAACGCGGCATTGCAGCAGCAATTGAACGGTGGCGCGACCGGTCCGTCCTACGACCCCTCGGCGCTCAATCCGTCCAGCACCAGTACTGGCGATACCAGCGGCAGCGGCTGGTCGCCGGTGGATCTGGGCGCGGGCACCAGCGGTGACTCGTCGCTGGGCGGGTCCTCGCTCGGGAACGGCACCGGATCGCTCGGCGGCCTGGGCACCGGTACCGGCGTCGGCACCGGCACCGGCGGGGATTCCGGTCTTGGTTCGGCCGTCCCGGCGGCGGCCGGCACCGGTTCCGTGGGGTCGGATATGGGCAGCCTGATGAGCGCCATGCTGCCCATGATGATGATGCAGATGCAGCAGCGCGGCATGTCCGACAACCTGGGAGATCAGGGCAACGGGGACCGCATCCGGCCCGACCGCTACCGCGACTACCCAGCGGCGGTGTCGCCGTCCACGACCCCACCGTCGAGCACGCCGCCCGCGGCCCAGTCGACGCAGCCCTCGCAGCCCTCGACCGCGCCGCGGGGAGCGACCGGCCCCGAGCAGCCCGGTGCGCCCGCCCCCCGCACGCCCGGCGCCGACGGCCTGGTCACCTACACCTTCCCCGACGGACGCACCCAGAAGGTGTCCCCGGCGGTCGCCCAGGCCCTCGACGCCGCGTTCTCCAACAGCGCCGGAACCGACGCACAGGCGGCGTACGCGAAGACCTCGGGCAAGTGGACGGACAACAAGCAGATCGGCACCCGTGTCGACCCGTCTCAGCTGAAGACCGGCGACGTGGCCACCTGGGAGGGCAACAAGACCGCGATTCTGGTGGTGTGGGGTGCGGGCGACTCGGCCGCGGGCGCCGACCCGAGTGCGGGCGGAGCCTCGGGGGCGGGCGGCGCTTCGGGTCCCGGCGCGGACGCCGGCGGCTCGGGAAGTCTGGAGGTCATCGTCGACGGGAAGCTGGTGCCGTTCGATGAGAACATCTCGGGCAAGGCCGGCGGGTTCGGGAACTTCGCCGGATTCGCTCACCCCAAGAACGTCGACGCCGGTTCGAACCAGTCCGATCCGGACACCTCGGCCGGAATGCCGATGCCGGCCGACGACCCGTCCACCGCGACTCCGGCGGTCGCGGCTCCGGCGTCCTGAGGCGTCGGCACGAGGTGAGAGGAGGCAGTCATGGCATTGAACGTCGACCCGGGCGAACTCGCCGCGGCCGCATCGCAGCTTGCCGCGCTGGCGCGGGCGACCCACGAGTCACTTCCGCAGTCCTGGGTGCTGCCCGCGGGTGCGGAGCAGATCTCGGCCGAACACGTCCCCCAACTCAACGGCCAGGCTGCGGATCTGTTCAACCGCACGGCCGGGCTGCTGCACGAAATCCACAACACCGCATACAAGATCGGCGCTTCGGCGGCAGATTACACGCACACCGACGACGAGGACGCCCGCACCATCGGCGGCAGCGGCGGCGGGGTGCTGAGCAATCCGGTCGATCTGCCGCAGCCGCCCGGACCTCGGCAGCCGCCGGTGTTCTCGCTGCCGGACGCGCCCGCGGTCGATCCGCTGCTGTTCGCCCAGCAGTTGCGCGCCGGGCTCGGACCGGGACCCGCGGCGAACTTCGCCTCGAACGTGCGCGAATACCTGGCCGGTTCGCACCTGCCCGCGATGACCGGGCTGGATCAGGCAGCTCGCACGATGCAAGACTGGACGCCCGTCGGCACGGACGCGGCGGCCGAACTGGATCGGCACCGCAGCGGGCTGGACGAACTGAGCACGTTGCTGTCCCAGCTGGCCGAGGGTGCGGACAACTACGGCGACGCCTTCACCACGGCGAAGGCGCACCATCCCACCCCCGAGGAGATCATCGCCGCGCGCAAGGAACTGCTGGCCGCGATCCGTTCCAAGAACCAGTTGGGCGTCGACGACGCGCTCGCCAAATTCCAGGAGCAGAACGCCCGTTCGGCCGCGACTATCGCCGGCTACTCGGCGAAGGTCAACTCCGGCAACGGCACCCAAACCGCCAGCGGCACAGGCAATTCCGGCGGTTCGAGCGATTCGAGCGCGCTCAGTTCGATGCTGCCCCTGCTGTCCAGCATGATGTCCGGGCAGAACGGCCTGAACTCGATGAACTCGGCGAATCAGGACGGCGGCGCGGCGGACGATCTCGGGAGCTTGAACGACGCCCTGGGCAATATGGGCGGTTTCAGCGGCTACGGCGGGGACGGCTCGGCCCCGGGGGCGAGCGTGCCCTCGGCCGCCGACGTGTCCAGTGCGGACAACGTCTCGATCGCGGGTCCGCTGCCGCTGGCGACCGCCGCCGCGGCCGCCGCGGTTTCCGGTCTGGCCACCGCGCCGGTGGCCGAGTCGCTGCAGGCCGCCACCGCCGCGGCCGCGGCCAAAACCGGTGGTGCGAACGGAAGTCCGTACATGCCGTACATGCCGATGTCCGGTACGGGCGGAGCGGGCGCCGGTTCGAACAACGAACGCAATCGGGTCGTGGCCTGGCATCCCGACCGGCTGATGTATGTCGACGACACCCCGCACACCGAACTGGTCATCGGTGAGAAACCGACGATCGCGCCGAGCGTTACGCCGCCGACGCCCGCCAACCCGAATTCGACCCCAGCCGGAGGTTCCTCATGAGCGAGATTCATCCCGATGTCCAGGCGGCGCTCGACGCCGCGCGCGAATTGCGGCACCGGATCGCGGATCTACGCGAGCGGATCGACGGCATCCGGGCGCGGCGGCCGTCGCCGTCGGGTGCGGTGATTCCCGAGGTCGACGCGGTCGGACGGCTCACCGGCCTCTACTTCGCGCCCGGGACATGCGACCGGTTCACCTGCGAGGAGCTCAATGCCGAGATCATGGCCGCGATCCGGGAGAGCACCCTGGACGCGGCCCGCAGGTACCGGTCGGTGATGGACGACGAGCCGTGGCCGGTGCTGGGTGAGGCGGCGCAGGCGGGCGAGCCGACCGATGCCGAGCCGATATCGGCTGCACAGGGACAGTCGTGACCGAGCCGTCCGAGGTCACCGTCGCCGATACCGTCCGGTGGCTGCACGAGGAGGGCCTGATGCGGTTGGCCGGCGTGGCCGACCGCGTCCCGAATCCGGTGTGCGCGTACACCGTCGACGTCGCGACCGGGACCGTCACGGTCTTCCCGGCCACTGGCGCGGGACTCGGCGCGGACGTTGTGACGCTCGCCGCCGACGATCTGCCCTCCCCGACCGGGTCCGCGAAACGTCTGGTGATCGTGGGCGTCACCACCTCCGACGCTGTGCTGATCGTGGATCTCGGGGCGAGCCGGGACATGTCGATCGACGCCGACCGGCCGGAGTCCCCGGCCCGGTCGTGGGTGTTGCAGCTGATGCTCAATCCGCAGATCACTCTGACCACCAACAGCGTCGAGGTGACGATCGCCGATTCGCCGCGGTTGCGGCACAGTTTCATTCCCGGCGGCCGAATGATCATCAAGGTCGACGACCGGCGCCCACCGGTCACGGTGATCACCTTCAACTCTCCGGTGGAGGGCACCGATCATCTCGAACTCGCTCCGGACGGCAGCGGGGAGATGTATCTGGGCGCGCGGCGCTGGCCGCTGCGTCAGGTGATAACCGTGAGCGATCGCGTCTGGACCGAATTGTCCGGGCGGCTGTCCGCACCGGCGGAGGACACCGCCGGGCCGTCCGCCACACCCGCCGATCCCGCGTACGCGACCGGCGCAGACACCCGATAGGAGTAGCCGTGACCGATATGCAGGATCTCGAGGGGACCGGACAGGATTCCGGAATCTCTTGGCGGACAACCGTTTATGAGGTGTTCAACCCCGACCACACAGTCGGCGTCGCCTGTGACCGGGACGGCGAGGTGATCGGCCTGCACCTCACCGAGGACGCCCAGGACAGCGGTGACGCCTGGCTCAGCGCCGAGATCGTCCGGCTGGCCCGGCTCGCCCATCTGAAGTCGCGGGTCGGCCTGCGCGCGGAGATGGAGCACAACGGTGCTCGCCCCTACACCATCGACGCGCTGGACCTGCCGTCCGAGGCCAGCTACCGGGCCATCGAGGACGCCGAATTCGGTTCCGCCTGAACCTATCTCCCGTTCACCCCACACCATCGGAACAGGACACGACATGCTGAACATGGATGAGCCGCACGAGGTCATCGCGGCATCGGGCCGCTTCGCCGGGGCCATCACCGCGGTGACCGATCGAGTCGGCGGCATCGTGCACGATCTCGTCCTGCCCGCGAATCAGGGATCCCCGCTGGATCAGCAGTGTTGCTCGGTGAACAACTGGATCGCCGAGCATCTGGATGATGCGGGCAACCGGCATTCCGGGATCGCGGTGGCGACGTACCGGCGGGCGCGGGACAATACGATCGCGATCGCGGGTTCGGATGCGTCGGGCGCGGCGCAGATCTCCGGGACCGAACCGATCTGACCGGCCGGATGTACTCCGAGCACGACAGCCCGCACTGGAATGAGATCGTCGGCGACAACTGGCCGGCGATACCGCCGCGTGACTGGCGCCGGCTCGAGTCCATCACCCGCGACGGCGCGGCGGCGATCGATCCGCAGGAGGCGGAGCGAGCCCGGCACGTTTTCGAGGAAAGGGTCCGCGCCAGTGAGGGTCTGCAGCCGATCAAGGACGATATGCTCGCCCAGCAGGGCACCCCGCAGGCTTTCGTGGACGCATTGGTCGCCGCCGCGGACACCTACGGCCGGATGGGCGATCTGGTGCACCGGACCCGGCACGGCATTCTCGATATCGTCGGGGAGGCCGATCGCCGGATCGGGCAGATCCCGCCCGGTGCGCACAGCGACGACAAGCGGGAGCAGCAGCGGGTCGCGGGCATCATCGAGCAGGCCCGCCGAGCCGTCGACGATCTGGTGGCAAGGTCGCTGGGCGAACTCGGCCCGCAGGGGCTGCCGGAACTGTCCGGCATCTCCGACGCGCTGGGCGGGCCCGGGCCGTGGGGAAACGGAAGCCCCTATCCCACAGGGCATTCCGAGCGTCCGTTGCAGCATCCCGGCCCCGAGTGGCATTACGGGCCGCGGAATCACCGGCCCGAGGTGTTCGGCATCCAGAATCCGCTGCGCCCGCAGGTGCCGGTCTGGGGGCCGTACAACCTGCCCGGTGTGACGGAGCAGGTGCCGATCGGTGGCCCGGATCATCCTGCACCGCAATCCGATCCGGCTACGGCGCCACCGGCGGACGCGTCGCCGGGGGGAATGCCGCCGGTCGCGGCGGGACCGTTCGTCGGGGGGCCTGCCGCGGCGCCCGCATCGTCCGGCGGAACCTCCGCGGGGTCGCCGGACGGTACGGATGCGGGAGGCGGTGACGACAGCGGTGGTGGCGGTGACGAAGGCTCATCGCTCACTTCGCCGGATTCCTCAGGGCACCAGGAATATTCACCGTCCGAAGCGGAAACATCCAGTGGAGCGACGCATCCCGACGCGGCGCAGAGTGCGGTACCGGACCTCCCGGCGTCCGGCGCACCCACCGACCGGCCCGTGAGTGACCAACCGGCCGCCGGTGCCGTGGTGCCCGGCGTCATCGTGCCGATGGTCGAACCGCCCGCCGCGGTCGGCGGCCCGCCGACGGCACCGCCCGCCGGCACCGCGATGCCGCCCGCGGCCGATCGCTTCCGCCCCAATGCGGCCCCGGATTCCGCTGCGGCGCAGGCGGATACCAGATCCTCGGCGCCGCCGAAAGGTGTCGCGCCGAACGTCTCCGCTCCAGCCGCGCAGGGGAAACCGCCCGCCCGGCAGCGGCCCGACGGGCAGGGCGCGACCGCGGCCACCGGCGAGCCGGCGGAGCACACGGAGGGCCCGGCCCGGTCCGAGGGCAGCGACGAGCTGATCCGGGATGCGGTCGGCGCGGCACTGGTGGCCGCATCGGTCCCGGCCTTCCTGCTCGGTGAGCGGCTCGACGCGGATCTAGTGCTGGCCCGATCACTGCTGAGCAGCATTCTGGCCGCGGCCGATCCGCAGCGGATGGGACCCGCGTGGGCGGTGTCGATCATGCGGCACGCCGGCGGAGTCAGCGCCTTCGTCACCTCCGACGAGGGCCGGGGCTGGATCCCGGCCGGGACGTTCCTGCCCCGCGAGATGTCCACGCCGTGGGTCTGGTCGGTCTCCGACGGTGCGGCATGGGAGGGTCTGGCCGATCCGGCGCGCATCCTGGTGGAGTTCGCCCTGGCCTGGGGGGCGCAGTCCGGCGCGCGGATGTCCGCGTTGGCCTCGTCCGGGCCGATCGATGCCGAGATGCTGCGTCAGCTCGGCGATCTGCCCACCGTGGGTTCTGTGCCTGCGGAGCCGACGATGAATTTCGCCGCCGCGGCAACGGGTCTGGTGGATCGGCTGGGACTGGTCGGCGCGCGCAAACTGCAGGAGCGGGTCGAGGCGATCGATCCGGAACAGATCGGCGAACGCTGTGTCGACCTCGCGGTGGACGCGAATACCCGTGTGGCGCAGATTGGTTCGGATGCCTCGCGCTCACTGGGCGCGCCCGTCTTGCGTGAGCGGATCCTGGCGACCGTGCGGCAGCTGCGCCCGGTGCCGCCGGAGTGGTGGGAGGAGTTGCGCGACGCCGACGACCTGATCGCGGCCTCGATGCCGGCGTTGCGCGCCGACGTCTCCCGGGTCGCGCTGGGGCAGCTGCGCGCCGAAACCAGCGATGCCCGAGCCGCTTCCGCGCTGCGGGCGCTGGTCTTCGAACGGCGGGCCGACGAACTGGTGCTGTTGCTGGCCGCGGAGCCGACCCGGCAGGTGCTTCGCGATGCGGTCTACGCGCACGGGCAGCTGGTCGATCACCCGCATTTCGCGCGCCTGGCCGCCGCGGCGGCCCGCGCCGCGGCCGTGCGACGGCCCACCATCAGCGCGCCGCCGACGCGGTGAGGCACGAGGACCGGCAGCTGACGCGGCATCCCAGGACTGGGAAGGCGGGACAATGGTCGAATCGGCGGGTGGAAAGGACTTGATACGGCATGCCGGACAGCATGAATATCGATCCCGGGGTTTTCCGCGAATTGGCCGATCAACACGATCAGATCGCCGGTGACACCCGTCGATGGTCCGAGCAGCCGTCTGATTGGCTCGACGAATTTCCCAACTCCTACGGGAAGATCGCTCATCCGGTGCACCAGGCGTTGCTGCGGTACTACGCGGCCCGCGAGCGCGCGGGCAATGCGCTGGCCGATGAGCACGAATACACCGCGAATGCGTTGCGGGAGGCCGCCGACGCCTACGAGCGGGCCGATCAGGAGGGTGCGCAGAAAGTGCACTCCGCGCCAGACGGCCCGGGATCGCAGCAGTTCCCGCCCGATACGAACGGACCGTCGACGACCGCTGGCGGGCCCGGTGGCGGACCAGGCGGGGGCCCCGGTGGCGGGCCCGGCGGTGGTCCGAGTGGTGGGCCCGCTGGCGGGCCCGGTGGCGGTCCGGGTGGCGGGCCCTCTGGTCCGGACTCCGGCACCGGGCCGGATGGCTTCGAGCCCATTGCGGCACAACCTGATTCGACGCCGCTGCCGGTTTCGGGCATGCAGTTGCCCCGCGACGCCGGCAGCGCAACCGGGTTTCCGGGGCTCGGTGGCGGCGGCGGTCCGACGACATCGGTGCAGGGGCCGTCGGGGCCCGACGATCGACCCACCAGCGAGCAGCCGCCCTCCGGTGCGACCGCGCGCGGTGACCTGCCGCCGGTGCCCATGCCCGTCGCATTCGACGAGGCGGTGGCCGCGGCCAAGGACAAGGAGGCCGAACCGTCCTATGTGGTCGGTGATCGGGTGGACGGCGATCTGGTCCTGGCCAAGACCTTGCTCGGCGCGGTGCTGGCAGCGGTGGACTCGCCGGTGCCGGGCTTGCAGTGGGCTGTGGCGGTGCTGCGCGGCCCGGCCGGCGTCGGGGTGTTCATCACCTCCAACGAGGGCCGCGGCTGGCTCCCGGCCGGAATGTATCTGCCGCGTCAGGTGTCCACGCCATGGCTGTGGGACGAGGTGCTCTCGGCCGACGACGGCGCCGGATCGCCTTGGGAGGGCGTCTCGGACCCAGCGCGGGTGCTCGTGGAATTCGGGGTGGCGTGGGGACCCAAGGCCGGTGCGTCGATGACGGCGCTGGTGTCCTCGGGGGCGATCGATGCGGGACTGCAGGCGCGGTTCGGTGAGGTCGCCATGGCCGGATTCGTCGGCCCGGCCGAGGAACCCGATCTGCGCGTGCCGACTCCGGACAGTGCCGACCGGCTCGCCGTGGCCGGATCGGTGGCTGGTCTGGAAAGCATTGCGTCCGTGCCGGATTCGCAGATCCGGGACCGCTGTGTGGAATTGGCGATGGAGGCCGACCTGCAGGTGGGTCTGACCGGCGTCGCACGCGGCGAGGCCAGTGCGGCGCGCGGGGTTCGCCGCCGCATCCTCGACGCGATCCAGGCCGGGCAGCAGATCCCCGAGGGGCTGTGGCAGCAGCTACGCGACGCCGACGATCTGCTGGCCGCGGCGCTGATGCCGCGTCGCGTGGACGTGGGCCGGGTAGAACCCGGTGAACTGCGCGTCGACGAGGAGGTCGCGGTTCTGCGCACTCTGTTCTTCGAACGCCGCTGCAACGAACTGGTCATGCTGCTCGCCGACGCCGATCCGGGACGTCAGCAGCTGCGCGACGCGGTGTACGCCCACGAGCAGATCCTGCGGCATCCGCGGTTCGTCCCCGCGCCGGTCCCGGTCGCCGCTGCAGAACAGGCCGACCAGGCCGTGCGTCCCGACGCCGCGCGGGTCGCCGCGCCGAGCGTCGCGGTGGGGCCGCCGTCGGGCGCGGTCGCCGGTCCGCCGCCGGGTGCGGTGGCACCGCCGACCGGGGCCACCGTCGTACCGAGCGAACCTCCGCCCGGTGCGGCGGGGGGACGATGAGGAGAGATGCGGCATGACCCATCCCGTGGTGCAGGCAGCGCTGGACGCGGCTCGTGAGTTCTCGAGCGCTGTCCTGGATATGTCGGACCGGGTTTACCAGGTGCGTTCCCGGCGGCCTTCGCCGCACGGCCTGGTCATCCCCGAGGTGGACATATTCGGACGGCTGACCGATCTGTACATCGCTCCCGGCACGATCGATCAATTCGACGACGATGAACTCGCGGCGGAGATCATGGCAGCGATCCTGGAGAGCACGGCGGATGCCGAACGGCGGCATCGGATCGTGGTCGACGAGGCCATGGCGCAGTTGACGGCTCGAGGTGCCGACCCAGTTTCCGGGGACTAGTGTGACCGATCTGTTCGCACCCGAAAGCGATGCGGCCGAGGAATTCCCGGCTCGTTCGCGGGACATCTGCGAGGTTTTCAATCCGGACCATTCCGTCGGCGTGGCGTGCAATCTCGGCGGCGCGATCGTCGGCTTGTACATCGGCGATGCGGTGCGGGACAACACCGACGCCTGGCTGGCCGCGGAGATCGTGCGGGTAGCCCGGCTCGCCTATCAAAAGTCGCAGGTGGGCCGTCGGCTGGAGATGGCTCGCAACGGCGTGCTGCCGCACGTTCTCGACGCGCTGGACCTGCCCACCTCCGCGCGGTACCTGGCGATGGAGAACGCCGAATTCGGTGACCATCGCTGACCGGTTCGAATATCGCCAGGGGTGGGAAGGCTCGATAATGGCGATGTCGAGGAAGAGGGTGCTGTGCCATGACCAAGAATTTCGATGCCGATCCGCAGGATATGCGCGCCGCGGGCAACGTGCACCACGGTGTCGCTCCGTTCTATCGTGAGAAGGGCAAGCCGGACCAGGAATTTCTCGATTCCTACGAACATAATTACGGTTTGGCCGCACACGCCTTCGGTGTGCGCATCACCGAATATTCACACGAGCGCCAGGTGACCTGGGAGGGCATCGCGGATTTCCATGAGAAGCTGGGCCGGGCGAACAACGGGGGTGCGGACGACTTCGAGCACACCGACGCCGCAGGTGCGTCCGCTACGCGGGCCAACGAAACAGAAGTTTAATCGAGTGGCGGGATGCGATGACCTTGCCTGACCGAGCGAGGGTGTGCTGATGTCCGATCAGGGCAATACCATCAACGTGGGCGCTACCGCCGGTGCGACCGATTGGTATTCTTCCCGTAACGGGCAATATCAATTGAAGATCCAGGGTGGGAACCTGGTCGAAATCGGGCCGGGCGGCAAGGTCGTCTGGACCGGGAAAAGCGTCCAGCACGACGCTTACGACAACAACATGGTCGGCGATGATGACAGTCAAGCCGACGGTCCCGGTGTAAAACTCGAATTCAAGAAGAACAACGACAACGGCACCAACCGTCTGGTCCTGCTGGATTCGAATGGCCATCAGGTGTGGCCGGACGCCAATGGCGACACCGTTCCCGGGCAACAGGGAAAGTCCAAGAACGACGCCGTCCAGTTCGTCCTGGAGGACGACGGCAGCCTGGTCGCGTACGACAGTACGGACCCGACGAAGCACACCCCTGATCATGTCGTGTGGTCGACCGGATATTCCGGGATCGGCACTGAGACGCTGGTCACGCCGCAGAATGCATCCTCCCCGTTCATCACCATGATCAACGGGGCGAACAGCCACATCACGACCCTGGTGAACACTTTGGGGTCCAGCAATGAGCCCGCGTTGCCGAATTGGGCGTACACCGATCAGTCCGCGTTGAGCGCCGCATACGATGTGGTCGCCTCGTACAACTCCAACGCCGCCGGTGTTACGCAGGATGCCTATCAGAGTGCGCTGACCTATATCAAGAACCACACCAACGATGCGGCCGGCCAAGACGGGGATATGGCCGGAAAGCTGCAGAAATTGGCGCTTTCCCGCGGCAGTACGTTCGTAAATATCGACAAGACGATCGCCGATATCAACGATAAGTTGAATGCGATCTCGAATCCCACGGCCATGATATCGCCGTCGGTCGAGGCATCGCTTTATCCGCAAGTCGGCAGTGCGGTCACGGCTGTCGTCGCTCAGGTCTCCGACTATGCCGATTACAGCAAACAGCTCGCGGGCAAGCCGCCCGCCTCGACCACGGGCAGTACTCCAGGCTCGACCCCGGGCAGTACCCCTGGCTCGACCCCGGGCAGTACCCCTGGCTCGACCCCGGGCAGTACCCCTGGCTCAACCCCCACCAGCACCTGGCAGCAGGGCTATGAAGCCGGCCGGCAATCGGTGACGACTGGTGGAAACGATTACTACACCGGAAATCCGAACCTCACCGGAGCCGCTGCCACCACCGACACAGGGTCGTCGGCCATCGACTTCAGCAATATGTTCGGTGACCTCACCGGCAGTTCCAGCCTGGACGGATCGGGACTGGATACGACCGGAACCAGCTTCAGCTACGGCACGTCCGGGAATGGACAGCTCACCGATGCGACCGGTACCGGGTCGGGTACCACCACCGCGACACCGGCGGCCGCGACCACAACGGGGAATTCGGATCCCAGCGCGGGAATCATGCAGGCGATGGAATTGTCCAGCCTGGTGAACTCGATGAAGCCGCAGAATGCCACCACCGGCACGGCCCAGAACGGCAACGGCGGCCGGAATTCGGATTCGGGCTATTCGCCCGACGGCGGGCAATACGCCGACGACGCGCAATACGCCGACTACAGCAATGCCGCCGCCCCGTCCACCCCGCCCGCGGTTTCGGCCCCGAATGCCGCGGCCGGAACCCCGCCCCCGGTATCGACCGGATCGACGGTGGATTTCCCGATGCCCAATGGCCTGCCCACCCAGCATGTGTCCGCGACGGTCGCCGAGGCGCTGCAGCGTGAATTGCACGGCAGCGCCGCGACCGCCGACGCCGCCTACGCGGGCACCTCCGGGGCGTCGACGGCCGATCACCGCTGGACGACTGTTTCCGATCTGCAGAAGCTGGCCACCGGCGACGTCGTCAAATGGGCCGATGGATCGGATTCCATCGTGGTCAAGTCCGGCAACGACGTCTACTACATCGATAACCACCAATTGGTCCCGCTGGACACCGGTAATCCGCAGGGGAACCACGGCGCGTTCCAGGGCTTCTTCCATCCCGCGGGCGCGGATTCACCCGCCGATCCGGCGGGTGACCCGGCCACGTTGAACGCATCCGCGAGTGCCGTCGTGGCCGCCGCCGCTCCACCGCCGGTGTCGTCCACGCAGGATCCCAGCTCGCCGACACCACCTCGGGCATAGGCGGCAGGCCATTGTCCGAGAAGGTCGATATCGTCATCGGTGCCGTGCACGGCTATGGCTGGGAGAATGTGGCGGTCTGGGCGCGTAGCCTGGTGAAGTCCGGTTTCCGAGGGGTCGGGGTCGTCATCGTCTACGGCGGGGGAGAGCGGACCGAGGGAGCGGTTCAATATTTGCGGAGCCTCGATATACGCGTGGTCCGGATGCCGTTGCGCGGCAGCGTATACAACCTCCGATTCGAAGATATTTCGTATGTGCTGCGCGAACTGCTTTCGGATCTGCGATACGCCATCGTGACCGATGTCCGGGACGTGTGCTTCCAATCCGACCCCACGATCTGGTTGGAGGCGAATCTCGAGAAGCGGTTCGTCGCCTCGAGCGAAGGCATTCGATACGCCGACGAGGAGTGGAATCGAACGAACCTGGCGGAATCCTTTCCGCGGCACGTCGATCGGCTATCGCCGAAGACGGTGTACAACGTCGGTGTGCTGGCGGGCGAGGCCGACATGGTGGCCGATATCTGTCTCGCTATATCTCTGGTCGCGAAGTCGTCGGCGGCGGACCCGGCCGACCAGAGTGCGTACAATCTGCTGCTGGATATGGAGCCGTATCGCTCGGCCGTCCAGCTCGCCGCTTCCGAGGACGGTTTCGCCTGTCAGTCGAAGACGATCGGCAGCCAGGTCCTGCGGCCGATTCTGCAGGAGCCCCAGCCGGTTTTCGACGCCGAGGGTGTGAAGACCGCGAGCGGACGCCTCTATCCGATCGTGCATCAGTACGACACCATTCCGGACTGGCATACCGCGTTGTGGGACAGGGCATGTGCGGTACCCGTGCGACGGGACACCACGTCGCGGCTGGAGGAGGTCCTGCCGGAGATCGATCCGGCTCCCGGAGCAGGTCCGGCACCGCGGGTGACCATCGCCTGCCCGACGTACGGCCGCCCGCAGTTCCTGCGGCAACTGGTCGAGCACTATTGCGCGCAGACCTTCGATGGCGGACTCGAGATGGTCATCCTCGACGACAGTCCCGAGCGCGCCGACTTCCTCGATGATCCGAAATATTCCGAACTGGGAATTCGGTATCATCATATTCCGGCCGAACGGCTGACGTTGGGTGCCAAGCTCAATCTCCTGACGCAACTGGCACGCGGCGAGATAATCATCGAGTTCGACGACGACGACTACTATGCGCCGCAGTACGTGGAACGAATGGTCGAACTTCTCGGTGATGCGGATTTCATCACCCTGAGCGGATGGTTCTGTTACGATCCCGGCCAGCATGCGTTCGGTTACTGGTCCACCGATGTGATATCGAAGACGCATTACGTGCTGTCGCCCGGCGAACCCATCGAGCCGATTCCGACGCCGGGCTGGGATCGCGAGTTCGTGAACGGATTCCTGTGGGGCTACGGGTTCTCGTTCGTTTGGCGCAAGTCCGTGTTCCCCGATGTCGAGATCCTCGACGATCCGGTCAACGGGAAGTGCTGCGATCTGGATTTCGCGCTGCGACTGCAGGAGGCGGGTTTCAAGACGTTGGCGGTGCCCGACGACGAAGGGCTGGTACTGCACATCGTGCACCGGGGGAGCAGTGTCCGGATATTTCCGCAGTACCTGATGCCCGAATTCATGATCCCGAAATTCTTTCCGTCGTACCCGGGTACGCCGGAGTGAGTGCGCGAACCGGTCGATGACGAAATTCGCGGTCACCATGGTGGCGACGCCCGGTAATCCGCACTGGCGGGCGTTCTCGGAAGTCGCCGAGAGCGTGTGCATCGCCCTGCGGACACTGGGCCACGACTGTGTCATGACGCACGAGCTCGATATCCCGGGCCGTACCCATATACTTTTCGGTGCGGGGCCGCGGCAGCGTGCGGCCATCTCCGCCGATGCGATTCTGTACAACATGGAGCCCATTCACCCCGAGGCCATCACGGTGGACCAGGGGCTGCTGGAGATGTTCCATTTTCATCAGGTGTGGGACTATAGCCTGGTCAATGTCGAGGTCCTGCGGCGGCTCGGGGTGCCCAGGGTGCGGCACGTGCCGGTGGGGCACGTGCCCGAGCTGGAGCGAATTCCCGCGTTGCCCGACGAGGATATCGATGTACTGTTCATCGGCGGCTGCAACCATCGAAGAATGATGCCGCTGGCCGCCCTGCAGATTCTCGGGGTGAATGCGCAGACATATTTCGGTGTGTACGGACCCGAACGAGATCTCCTCTACGCCCGCGCCAAGATAGTCCTGAATCTGCACTCCTTCTCCGGGCAGGCGTTCGAAGTGGTTCGTGTCTCGTATCTGCTGATGAACGGCCGCTTCGTGGTCTCGGAGACCGCGGCGGCAGTGGACACCGAGGGATTCGAACGGTCGGTCGCCTTCGCGGATTACGGCAGAATCGTGGAAACCTGCATGCATTATCTGGAGAATCCGGCGGAGCGGGCGGTGCGAGCCCGGGCCGGGCGAGCGATCATGCGGGCTCGGCCGACGGCCGGAACCCTGCGCGATATCTGAGCCCCGGTCTCAGCGCGCCCGTGCCGGGGCGCCGTGCCCGGCAGCCGCGTTCATGCGCTCGGCGAGTGCGCCCACCAGGGCACGATGCCATTCGGGGACTCGACCGCAGTGACGCACGATCGGGTAGAGCTTGCCGGCGGCCGTCGTGACGCGGTCGCCGTCGAGCACGGGTTCGGGTTCCAGCAACGCCGCCCGCAGGTCCGCTGGGCGGCCGGGAGCGGCCAATGTTCCTGCCGGACAGGCGAAGCCGTCCTCGGAGTACGCGATCTGCACCGCGGACCGGTACGGCTCCATATCCAGTATCAGGTTGTATGCGCTCTGATCGGCCGCCTCGGTGTGCGAGGACGATCCGGCGACCAGAGGAATCGCCGCGCACAGATCCGCGATCGTCGCGGCCTCGCCGGCCAGGACTCCGGCATCACAGACGGTTTTCGGCAGAATGCGCTCGGCCTGTGTGGGAAAACTCCGGATCAGATTTTCCCGGCTCCGCGGTTCGTCGCGATATCGCACGGCCTCGCTGACCGCGAGAATGGGCGCGGTCAGATCGGCCTGAAGCCACGGGACGGGATCGGACTGGAAGTAGGTGTCACGGATATCGGTCACTATCGCGTACCGCAGGAATCGCGCGGCCATTCCGAGCATTTCGGATATGCCTTGGAAGCGGTCGACGAATGCGCCACTGTGCCGCGGGAATGCGACGACATGGAATCCCAGCGACCGTAAACGATGCGCGACGTCGTCGTTCTCCTCGTGACCCTCGTACAGCACGACGACCCGAGCCCCCTGAAATCCGCACTCGATCAAGCTGTGCGCCCATACCGCGAGCTGCGGCCACCGTTCCCCGTCGACGGCCCCGATGACGATATCCCTCGGCAGCGATCTCGACGACATCACTGGCCCGTGATCTGCCGACAGCCGGTCGTCCCGCCGGACGGTTCAGTGCTGAATGCTGAATTCATAAGTGCTGTAACGATCCCGGTCGCTGCCCGCATCTTCCCAGCTGTAGTCGTACCGGCCGGTGTGCCCCAATCTGATCCGGGTATCCGCGTGGATGGTGATTCCGGATCGGTGGGCACGTTCGGAGAATGCGAAATCCTCACCCAGATACCATTGTGCGTCGCCGTCCGGCACGATCATGGGCAGGAAATAGGGCACTACCGGCTTGCCGAACTTCTCGTTGCACACCGGAAGGTTCTCCTGCACTGCCATCTTCTCGTACACACTGCGCTTGGTGAGCAGGAATCCGGTCGCCGCATATCGGATCTCCAGCAGGCCGCCGCCCGCTCCGAAGGTCAGTGTGCGGGTGTCACTGGTCAGATTGCAGACGAGTTCGCGGCTGCCTTTCTTCGGATAGATCCCGCACACCATAGGAAGGTCGTGTGCGCGGAGGGTGTCCACCGCTCCGACCGGGAAGCGGATATCGGCATCGATCCACATCAGTTCCTCGTAGCCCTGGGCCAGTGCATCGGTGGCGAGTTGACTCCGGGCCTGGTCGATCGCCGAACATCCGTAGACGCGCCACACGGGATATCCCATGCGCTCGAGTTCTATCAGTCCCTGCGCGCATTCGGGTTCGATGTGATAGCTCACCGGAACCAGAACGACGCATTTCGAACGATCCGTCGGCACATTGTCTCCAAATCAGAGGGTTGGCGTACTAGGTTCCCGTGGCGGTCTCGGCGGTTGTGTCGTCCGCTGTCTCCTCGTTGTTCCCCGGCTGATTGGGAGCGTCGCCGTTGCCGGGCCCGTTCACGCTTACGCGGGTGCGTCGCTGCCTGCGGTTCGCGGCGGGGGTGGCGGTGCCGGGGGCCGGGGTCGCGCCGTTCGCGGAGGCCGGGGCGGCGCCGTTCGCGGAGGCCGGGGCGGCGACATTCGCGGTGCCGGGCGTGGCCGCGGCGGAATTCGGGGCGGCGGCGGGGCCGGCCGCGACAGTCTGGCCAGGTTTGTTCGGGTCGCCGTTGTTCGAGCCGCCGTTGTTCGGGTCGGCGCTGCCGTCGTGGTGTGAATTCATCTGCTTCTGCACAATCTGCATGATCGTCGGCGCGAGAGATGAGGCAAGGGTCATGGGGATCATCGCCAGCTGCATCAAACCGGACATATCGCCGCCGCCCGAGCCGGAGTTCGACGTACTCGCACCGCTGCTCGAGCCGCTGCCGGCGGCGGTGCCCGCGATCTGCTGATTCTGCTGGGAGACCGAGTCCACGGCCTTGTAGATCTCCTCGACGACGTTCGCGATCTGCCACATCAGCGACTGTTCCTGGGCCGCTTTGAGTTTGGCGCTGCCGACCGAGTCGAGGGTGTCGTTCAGATCGCCGACCAGCTGTTCGATGGCCGCCAACGTCTGGTCCTGGCTCGCGGCCACCACGACGGATGTCTGCGTCACCTCGTTGTCCAGGGTGAGCAGGGCGGTCTGGCGCTGCTGGATCTGCGACAGGGCGTGGTGGTATCCCACGGTGGATTCGCTCTGACCGAGATCCTGATAGACGACCGGCCGCATGAGATCGCTGACATCGGGCGGGGTGATCGGAGTGCCGCGGCCCAGCAGGTCCACCGCGGTCTGAATAGCGGTCTGCGCCAGGCCGACGAAACTCCGCAATGCGGCCGACGCCCCCGGCGGGCAGTCCAGACGGACCTGCCAATAATGTGCGCCGACGCCGGTGGATTTGTCTCCGGTCACGGTCGAGAACGGATTGCCGGAACCGGAATCGAACAGCGAACTCGCGGCGGACGGCAACGCGCTGAAACCGTCCAGGCCGGAATCGGCCGTGCTCGCCGTCATAGATCTGCCTCCCGGGGAAACTGCTCCCATTGTCGCGTCTTCCCACGATTGGGAATGGCACCTCTTTCGGTGCGCCGGGCCCGTGACGCATAGTCGAGGACGACTTCTGTACCGGCAGAGCAATTCCCGTGCCGGTATCGGCTAAGCGCGACCTGAGAGGCAATCGGCGATGAGCGATGGCGAGGGCGCATGGCACCGATACTGACCGACGATATGGGAACGGTGCTGCAATCGCTGCTGGACCTCTACGGTGCGGGCCATCCGGCGGCGGTCACCGTGACGCCCGCCGCGCAACCGGTGTCCGCGCTCACCGGTGATCATCGCGGGACGGCCGCGGACGGCTATTCGAATTTCCGGGCGATGCAGGCCACGATCGCCGAATCGCATGCTGACAAGGACGGTCTGGTCGCCAGGGCGGTCGGCACGGCCGGTGACGGTACCGTCACCGGCCGCAAGCAGATCACCAGCCAGATCGCCGATTTCCAGGCCCGGGTGCGGGCGATCGCGGCGGTCGGCAGTACCCGGTTCAGCGGTCCGGCCCTGCTGGACGCCGCGCAGGACACGATCACCAGCGCCACGCGCCAGGTCGACGCCGACGTCGCCGCGGCGCGACGACAGGCGGCGAAGATCAGTCCGCCGGTGGTGGCGCAGCCGATCGCCCGCCGGACCGCCTCGCCCGCCCGCCGCCGGCGTTCGCGGCCGTCCGCACGGGCGGGACGGGTCACCCGGTTCCGGATTCCGTCGGATGCGACTGCGGGTGGGCGGGCGGTCGGCGCGGCCAACAGTTGGGTCGGCACCCCGTACATGTGGGGCGGCGGCGGCGCGACCGGTCCCAGCGGGGGCGGGTTCGACTGCTCGGGGCTCACCCAGTACGCCATCGCGCAGGCGACGCACGGCCGGGTTGTGTTGCCGCGCACCACCTATGAGCAGATCTACAGTGGAGTCCGCATCCCCGCGCACGACGTGCGGCCCGGGGATCTGGTGTTCCCCGCGAGTTCGTTCAGCTCCCGCGGGCCGGAGCACGTGCAACTCGCCGCGGGCAACGGGATGGTCATCGAGGCACCGCATTCCGGCTCGACGGTCCAGTGGTCGCGGATGCCCAGCCGGGCCGTGGTCGTTCGCGTGTTGTGATTCGCGCCCAGGGGTGAGCTGCGCTGGCGATCGAAATTCCGCACGATGTGGCACTGTTCCTGAATCTCATCGGTGTCCCGTATCCGGACATCAACGAGGATCATGTACACGCCCTGGCCGGGCATGTGCGGGCGTTCGCGACGAATCTGACCAACACCCACGAGTCCGCGAGCGGGACGATCAAGGATATGGGCTCGGTCTATTCCGGGTATTCCTATGAGGCGCTGGTCCGCTCGTGGGCGCAGCTGAGCAAATCGCATATGGCCGAGCTCGATGCGGCCTGCAAAGTGGTCGGCGGGGCGCTGGATATCGCTGCCGACGTGATCAAGGCGGTCAAGGTCGCGACCCTGGCCGAATTGGCGGCGCTGGCGGCGAGCTATACCGCTGCGCTGGCCGCGACGTTCGCCACCGGCGGGGCGGCGGCGGTCGTCGAGCAGCTGATCACCGCGGCGGCGCGGAAATTGTGCGAGGCAATGGAGCAGATGCTGCTGGGCTATCTGATCTCCGAGGTGATGGGTAAGGCGATTGCCCCGCTCGAGCATGTGATCGACCGGCTGATCCACGGTGTGCTCTACGATGCGACCGCCGATCTGCTGGGCTTGGACCCGAACGCGCCGCTGTACATCGATCCCGAGGCGGTCACGCACTACGCAGACGTGCTGGATCAGCATGCCGACGATATTTTGCAGCACGCCCGTGATTTCGCGAATCAGGTTGCGTCGCTGGACTTCAAGACCGTTGGCGGGACGCCGCCGCCCGGGGACTTGGTGACCGCGCCGACGGTCGCGCAGACGCCGCCCGGCCCGCCGGAGGCCGATACGCCGGTCCGCTCGAGTGACGTTCCGGTACAACCCTCGCCGCGTGCGCATATCGGACCGTGGGACACCGCGCGTCGCACCGGACTCCCGTCGGCCCCCGCCCACGCATCCGATGCCGGGCCCGGTCGTGCGCTGACGCCCGGTTCGCACGATGCGCCGGGCCGGGCCCCGGCGTCGCACCACGAGGCCGCGCACGCGCTGCACGAACCGAATGCCGGTGCGGCGAACCAGCCGCAGGCGGCCACTGCCACGCCGCAGGCCAGGACCGACCGTCCGCCCGCGCTGGGCGATCAGACCGAGACGCCGGGCGCCCGGCCGCAGGCCACGGCGTCGCATCCGAGTGCGAGCGAGACGCCGAGTAGACCCGGGGCTGAGCATGCGACGCCGGACCCGGCGCGTACCGGTGTGGCCCCGAGGGTTCCCGACGCGAGCACGCCCCTGCCGGGTGTGACCGGAACCGGCGGCGCTCCGGCAGGCGACCACGCGGCACGCTTCGATACCCAGGATGCCGCCGATACCGCGACGGGCCCAACGGATTCCGGTTCGATCCTCGATGCCGCGGCACCGGCCGCCGCCACCGCCGCTCCCGATCCCGGCCCCGATGCGGGTGACAGCCCAGGTGCACCCGAACTTCCAGCGGCGCAGCAGAAGCCGACCCGCAGGCGATCCCGGCGTCCGGGTGAAGCGGGTTCGGGCGCTCCGTGGAGCCGCGTGCGCAAGACTTCCACCGGACGCGGCACACCGTGGAAGAAGGCTCCCCGCAAGACCACTCGCATCACCCCGCCGCCCACCGGAGACAAGCGTTCGAAGACGCCGTGGACCGGCACCGGCGACACCGCCGAGCCGCCGAAAGTGTTCGCCCCGGAGGCGGAGGCGGCGCCCCGCCCCCCGCAGCAGCGGACCACCTCGCCCACCCCGGCGGCCGACGCCGACCCGAACGTCGCCAACCGGTCTCCGAACCTGGATCCCCCCGCACCCTCGCAACCGTCCCGCGACAAGCCCCCGACCGTCGTCGCCCCCCAGTCCGACGTTATCCCCGGCACGCACCCCTGAGCCTCGACACAACCCCTCGGACCCCGAACCATCGAACATCGCAATGTCATACCTGCGGAGCCGATAACCTCGGCTGCGCGGATCACTGCGACGCCGGAACTGCGCGTACACCAAAATTATTGGGCGACAACATGATTGTTCCCTTCGGTGACACAGGTTCGCGGAGCGTGGGATGCGAATGCACGCCCGGGTGAGCAGGGGCGAGGTGCGGGATGCGGCTGTGTGAGAACGGTGCTTCACTCTGGAAACCGTTGCGTGTCAACGTAACTGCATCCCGCTGCGACCGCTGGGTTGGCAGAGCGTGGTGTGCGGAACGTGAGGCCGGGTGAGTGCAGGCCGATGGACACCGGAGCCGTGTGAGGGCGGGTTCGGCGAGCAGGGTCGGGGTGTGGACGCGACGGTCGGAGAATGGCGCTGCACGCTGGAACTGTTGCGCGACAAGGTGGCTGCGCGCTGCAGGGCACGCAAAGGTGCTGTATGCGGATGCGAGGCCCGCGAGTACAGGCCGGTCAGCGCCGGGCCGGTGAGCAAGGGCCGCGGGGCGCGGGTCGTTGGGGTGACAACACCCGCTTTGCGCCGGAACCCTTGCGCGACATCGTGACTGTGCCCGGTTCGTGCGGCTGTCTGGTGAGTGCGGTAGGGCAGAACGCGGCCCGAAGGGGGGCGACCGTAAGTACAGGTCGTTGAGCGCGGGCCGACTGGGTGCGGGCCGTGCCGGGGCCGGGTGGGTGCGGGACAGTGTGCGCGCGGAGCCCAGGGAGCCGGGCGCGGAGGTGAGGCTCGATGACCGCGGGGTCGGTGTATTGGGTCTATGTAGGAACCAGGTGGGAACGAGGCCGGTTGGTGTGTGGCGGATTTTGCAGCGCTGGACTGGATTTGGAAGAACACACCGGTGCCGAGGGGGCGCGGGGAGAGGGGGGCCGCGGCCCCTCGGCCGGTAAGGGCTGTGTCGCTCCCGGTGGCTGCCCGGACCACCGGTCGCTCCCATGGTGGGGTCGCCAGGATGAGGGAACTGGCGACCCCACGGGTTGGGAATTCACCTGCGCGGCGGCATGATGACCGGATCGCGGCCTCGCAGCCGCCGCCTCGGTTGTGGGCCTTCAGGATGAGGGACTGTCGACCCGCAATTAATGTACCGCTAAATAGCGGCGCGTTCAACAGTGCGCCGACAAATTTTTGAAAAAGAGTTGTCGATGCAGGTGAGTGCCCGGTCCGCCGCGGTCCGATCGCGGCGCAGCGCCGACCGGGAGATCGTGACGCCCACTCTTCCCAGCTGTGAGAATAGTCGGCTCGTCGCCTCGGGGACCGAAGTCTTTATCGTTCGTGCAGGCGAGAGCGGCGAAAGGGATGTCCAGGTGTCAGCGGCCGAGGACGCGTTCTACACGGGTGTTCAATCTTTGGGGTTGGTCGCCGGAGGCGTGCGAAACGAAACACATGCGTCGGCGGCGTTCCGGGCGGCCACCGACCTGGATCCGGATATGTGCGATGCCTGGTTGGGCCGGGCCATGGCCGGTGAGGTCACCTCCGAGGTGATCTATGGCGCGTACCGCTCGGTGCACAACCTGTACCGCGATCAGCAGCGCGCCGGCCTGGTCGACCGGTCGCTGTGGTGTCAGGTCGAGGTCGGGATGTACGGCCTTCGGGTCGCCATGGCCGACCGCGACCAGATCTCCATCGCCCAGGCGTGCTCGTACGCCGCGGACGAGGAGTGGCAGGAGGCCGAGGCCATCCTCGACGAGGTGCCGCGCGACGACGTGGCCGATTTCGTCCGCATGTCCCTGTACTTCCGCACCAAACGGTGGACCGACGTCCTCGACGCCCGGTCCGCCAAACCGATCCTCGAGGACGGGCTGCTCGATATCGCGGCCGAACTGATGACCGCGCGATCACTCGCACATCTGGGCCGTTTCGGGGAGGCCCTGCCGCGGGCGCAGCGCATCGTCGACGACAGCTCCTCGGGCAGCCTGTCGTACATCTGGGCCGACGCGCACTTCCTGCTCGGAATGGTGTTGCGGCACACCGGCGAACACGAGAAGGCCGATCAGCTGCTCAAGGGTCTGCAGGGGTCGGCGCTGTGGAGCAGCCGCGAGGAATGGCAGAACGCGGTGCGGGACAAGACCTATCGCCTCGAGGTCACCAACGCCACGCTGCTGGCCTCGCGCAGCGACAAATGGGACCCCACCACCGGCGACGACCCGGCCGAGGCCGCGGCCAGCGTGGCGCGCAAGGAACGCGAGGCGCTGCTGTCGGAGGCCTCGGAACTGCTCGCACAGCAGATCGGCATGGACTCTGTGAAGGAGCAGGTCGACCGGCTCAAATCCGGCGTGTTGATGGATCAGGTGCGCGCCCGCCGCGGCCTCGCGGTCGACTCGCGATCCCAGCATCTCATCTTCTCGGGTCCGCCGGGCACCGGCAAGACCACCGTCGCGCGGGTCATCGCCAAGATCTTCGCGGGGCTGGGGGTGGTAGAGAACCCCGAGGTCGTGGAGGTCTCGCGCAACGATATGGTCGGCACCCACCTGGGGCACACCGCACCCAAGACCAATGCGCTGATTGATTCGGCCCTCGGCGGCGTGCTGTTCATCGACGAGGCGTACACGCTGATCCAGGAGGGCCTCGCCGGCGGTGACGCGTTCGGCTCCGAGGCGGTCGACACCCTGCTGGCGCGGATGGAGAACGACCGGGACAAACTGGTCGTCATCATCGCCGGCTACGAGGATCAGATCGACCGCTTCCTGGCCTCCAACGAGGGTCTGGCGTCCCGATTCACCAAGCGGATCCGCTTCTCCAGCTACGGCGCCGACGAACTGGTGCAGATCGCGGATCACCTTGCGCGCCGCAAGGATTCGCTGCTGTCCGAACAGGCCAGGGAGATCCTGCAGGAACGCTGCGAATCGCTGGCACACGAGACGCGCAACGGCCGCAGGCTGATCGATCTGGCCGGTAACGGCCGGTTCATCCGCAATGTGGTCGAGGCCGCCGAGGCCGAACGGGACTACCGCTTCACCCGCGACAACGCCGATATCGCGGCGATGACCAACGAGGAGCTGATGACCATCGACGCCTTCGACATCGCCGCAGCCCTGGCGGGTTTGGCGCCTACCGCGACGGGCTGATCCGATGCCGCGCTTCCGGGTGGTGACCAAGTATCAGGTCTCGGGATGGCGGTTCCTGTTCCGCCGCATCGAACACGCCTTGGTGCGACGGGACGCGTCGATGCTCGACGATCCGCAGCGCGGGCGGTCCACGGCGCTGGCGATCGGCATCGCGCTGGCGTGTGTGGCGATCGCGGGCTCGGCGGTGCTGTCGTACTTCAAACCGGCGAAGGTGGTCGGCAGCTCGAAGATCGTGGCGGACAAGGATTCCGGCGCGATCTACGTCAACCTGAAGGGCCGGTTGTATCCGGCGCTGAACCTGACCTCGGCCCGGCTGATCGTCGGCGAATCGGATGCGCCGGTGCAGGTCGCACCGGACGAGCTGGCCAAATATCCGCGCGGGCCGATCGTCGGCATCGTCGGCGCGCCGGCGACGATCGACGAGGGCAATCAACACGATTCCACCTGGACGGTGTGCGACGCGGCGCAGACAGGCCCCGCCGCACCGGTCGATCAGCAGACCGGACTGCCCACCTTGGCGGCCTCCGATGTCCGCACCACCGTGATCGGCACGCCGCTGACCATCGATGGCGACGCCACCCGCCCGCTGGCCGACGGCCAGGCGCGGCTGCTGCGCAACGGCGACACCACTTGGCTGATCTACCACAGCCCGGACCAGGGGATCGTGCGCTCCGAGATCGACCTCGGCGACTCCGCGGTCACCCTCGCACTCGGCATCGATGCCGCGGCGCAGGTGCTTCCGGCGTCACACGGCCTGATCCAGGCGATTCCGGAGGTGCCCGCACTGCAGGTGCCCAAGCTCGCGCGGGCGGGCGCCACCACGATCCTGACCGGCGGTCTCACCGTGCCGATCGGCTCGGTGCTGACGATGACCGCGCCGGATCGCACGGTCTCGTACTACGTGGTCACCGACGCGGGCGTCGTCCGGATCACGCAGGTGCTGGCCGCGATGCTGCGCAACGCCGATTCGCACGGCGCGGTGACGACCACCACGGTCGGGCCCGATGTCATCGCGGCGAATCTGCGCGCGGGCTCGATGCCCGGGACCCAGGGCTTCCCGGCGACCCCGGTTCAGCTGGTCGACACCACGCAGTTCAGCGTGACCTGCTACGACTGGTCGCGCACCGGCAGCGATGCGAACGCGGTGACGAAACTCGTGGTGGGCCGGCGCCTCCCGCTGCGCACCGATGAGCAGAGTTCGGCCACGCCCCTGGTGACCGCGCCCACCTCGCGCGGCGCCACCGCCGACCTGGCGTACATGCCGCTGGATACCGGACGTTTCGTCCAGGTGACCGGCGCCGATCCGGCCTCCCCGCGTCGCGAGTCGCTGTTCTGGATCTCCTCCAGCGGCATCCGCTACGGCGTGCAGACCGATAACGAGAACGTGGGCGGCACCGACCCGACCCTGACCGCGCTCGCCCTGCACGACCCGATCATCGCGCCATGGAACATCGTGTCGCTGTTCGCGGCGGGACCGACGTTGTCCCAGCAGGATGCGCGCATCGAGCACGATGGGGTCGCGCCGGACAAGGCCGCGATCGGAATGAATGGTGGCACGTCGTGACCAGTACCCGTCGATTCGTCCGCCCGGCCCGGATCGTGCGCGGTCCCAAGGCGCCCGCGGTGACCGAACTGCGGCTGCAACCGCCGACCGAACTGCCCAAACCCGTGCCCGCCTCGCGAATCCGGCTGATCATGCCGGTGGTGATGATGGCCGGTATGGCCGGGATGATGGTCATGATGTTCCGCAGCGGCGGCGGGATGTCACCGACCTCGATGATGTTCCCGATGATGATGCTGGTCTCGGTATTCGGCATGCTGGGCGGCAATCTGGGCGGCGCGGGCAGTCTCAACGAGGAGCGCAAGGACTATCTGCGCAGTCTCGCCGACAACCGCCGCTCGGTGCACGCGGCGGAAACCGATCTGTACGCGTTTCTGCGCTACACCCATCCCGGCCCGGTCGAACTCTCCCGGCTGATCGGCAGCAAGCGCATGTGGGAGGTGCAGGTGTCGAGTCCGCACTTCCTGCGCGTGCGGGTGGGGCAGGGGCGGATCGCCAATCAGGTCCGGGTGATCGTACCCGAGGCCGCGCCCACCTCGGATCTGGATCCGGTGGGCGTGGTGGAGCTGACCCGGTTCGCCAAGGCGTATTCCACCGTCGGCGGTATGCCGGTCGCGATCAACCTGCTCTCCGCGCCGCTGGTCGGTTTCGACGGCGATCCGGAGGCGACCGCGAGCCTGGTGCGTGCCGCGCTGGCCGAGGTGGTCGTGCTGCACGGACCGGATCAGGTCGGCGTCGCCGCGGTGGTGAGCGATCCGGATTCGCCGAAGTGGTCCTGGCTCAAGTGGTTACCGCACACCCAGCATTACAGCGACACCGATGCGATCGGGTCGAGCCGGATGGTGTACCGCAGCGTCGCCGAACTGCGAGCCAAGGTGCTGGTCGGGCTCAACCGCGGTCCGTTCAGCGCCAGCAGCGAACCGAGTCTGGACCGCAAACAGTTCCTGCTGATCGTGGATCTGGGCGGAGCGGCGAACGAGCGCGACATCTCCGGCATCGACGGCTGCACCTGGGTGCGGTTGGGCTCGGCCGAGCCCAGCCTGCCGCGCGCGCTGAAATTCACCGTGCACCCGGATCGCACCCTGTACGAAGTGAATTCGCGCGGCACCCGGCGGGTCGGGCGGGCCGACGCCATGTCGGTTCCGGCGATGACCGCGCTCGCCCGCAGTATTTCCTCGTTCCGGCTGTCCTCGGTGGTCGAGGCCGTGGTGGCCGAACAGACCAGCAGCGGCACGTCCTGGGAGGAGATGGTCGGCATCACCGATCCGGGCGCCATCCGGGTCGAGCGGCAGTGGGTCCGGCGGCGCGACGCCGACCGCTCCCGGCTGAACATCCCGTTCGGGCACGACCCCACCGGCGGCGTGGTCCACCTGGACATCAAGGAGTCGGCCGAGGAAGGGATGGGCCCGCACGGCATGTGCATCGGGGCCACCGGCTCCGGCAAGTCGGAATTCCTTCGGACACTGGTACTTTCGGCCGTCGCGCAGCATTCCTCCGATGTGCTGAATCTGCTGCTGGTCGACTTCAAGGGTGGTGCGACCTTCCTCGGTTTCGACCGGCTGTCCCATGTCACGGCCGTGGTGACCAATATGGAGGAGGAGGCCGACCTGGTCACCCGCATGGAGGACGTCATCAACGGCGAGATGGCCCGGCGGCAGCGCATCCTGCGTGACGCGGGCAATTTCGCCAGCGTCGCGGACTACGAGCGGGCCCGGGAGCAGGGCGCGCGGCTGCCACCGCTGCCCACGCTGCTCATCGTGCTGGACGAATTCGCCGAATTGCTGGAGCAGCACGCGAATTTCGCGAAACTGTTCGTCGCGATCGGTCGGCTGGGCCGGTCGCTGCGCATCCACCTGCTGCTGGCCTCGCAGAAGGTGCCGGCCAACCGCATGGGTGAGCTCGAGGCGCATCTGTCCTATCGAATCGCGTTGCGCACCAACCAGACCAGCGACTCGCGAGACGCGATAGGCACAGCCGACGCCTACCACCTGCCCAAGAAACCCGGTTCGGGATATCTGCGGGTGGGTGCGGGCGATCTGCAACGCTTCCAGGCCGCCTACGTCGGCGGGCCGTACGTCGCGCCCGCGCAGACCTCCGCGGCCTCGGCACACCGTGCGCGTCGCGCGGGCGGGGGATACCGTCCGCCGCAGCAGTTCACCGCGGCGCATATCGCCGACTCCCGGCCCGCGTCCATCGTCGAAGCGCCCACGGTCGCCACGCCGGAAACGCCCGAGGGTGAGCCGGTCACCGTCATGGAGACGGTGCTGAGCCAGCTGGCCGGGCACGGTCGCCCCGCGCACAAGATGTGGCTGCCTCCGCTGGCAGTGCCGCCCACCCTCGAAGGGCTGGTCTCGGCGGTGCAGCCCGGGCAGTTGCAGCTGCCGGTGGCCATCGTGGACAAACCGCGCCAGCAGCGGCAGGACGTCTGGTCGATCGATCTGTCCGGTGCGGGTGGGCACGTCGCGGTGGTGGGCGGGCCGCAGTCGGGCAAGTCGACCGCGTTGCAGACGTTCATCCTGTCCGCCGCATTGACCCACACTCCCGAACAGGTGCAGTTCTACTGCCTGGACTTCTCCGGTGGCCTGTCCGGTTTACGGAACATCCCGCACGTGGGCTCGGTCGCCGGCGCCCGCGACGCGGACCGGATTCGCCGCACCTTCGCCCTGATCACCAATCTGCTCGCGCACCGGCAGACGATGTTCACCGAACTCGGGATCGACTCGATGCGCGAATTCCGCCGTCGCCGTGGCTCACCGGCCGAATCGGCCGATCTGATCGCGCACGGCGACGAACACGGCGACGTGTTCTTCGTCGTGGACGGCTGGGACATCGGGTTCGCGGTGAACAGCATCTACTTCGACGAATATCTGTCGGTGATGGAGTCCATCGCCGTGCAGGGGCTGAATTACGGCGTGCACCTGGTGATTTCGAGCTCCCGGTGGGCGGGCATCCGCCCCACGATCAAGGACCAGTTGCAGACCCGGCTGGAATTCCGCCTGGGCGATCTCACCGATACCGCGTTCTCCGCGCACCGAGCCGTGGTCGCCTCGATACCGCCCGACCGCCCCGGACGCTGCATCTCGAACGATGCCCTGCATATGCTCACCGCGCTGCCGCGCACGGACGGGATCGGTGAGTCGGAGACCGTCGCGGCCGGACTGGCCACCGCAGCCGGACAACTCGCGCAGACCTACGGTGGCCGCCGGGCCCCGGAGGTGAAGCTGCTGCCCGCCCGCATCGGGCTGGACGAACTGCGCGCGGTGCTCCCGCCGCCGACTACCCTCGCGCAGCAACTGGTGCTGCCCTTCGGAATTCGCGAATCCGATCTCAGTCCGGCCAGCGTCGACTTCGGTGTCTCGACGCACTTGATCGTGCTCGGGTCGCCCGGCTGCGGTAAGTCGACGGTGCTGGCCGCGCTGCTGGAATCCATCCGCACCCGGTTCACCAAGGATCAGGCTCGGGTGCTGCTGATCGACTACCGCCGCATCCACATGGGCGCTATTCCCGACGAGCAACTTGTCGGCTATCTGACCAGCGAGCGCGACCTGGCCGAGAACCTGCCCGCTTTCGCCCGCAAGATGCGCGAGCGCCGCGCGCCCGACGACGTGACTTCGCAGCAGCTCAAGGACCGCTCCTGGTGGAGCGGACCGGAGATATTCGTGATCGTCGACGACTACCACATGGTCGCCCAGCGTTCGGCGATGAATCCGCTCGAACCGCTCAAGGACATCATCGTGGACGGCCGCGACACCGGGTTGCACGTTATCGTCGCGCGCAATATCGCACAGGCCGACATGGCGCTCTACGACAACGTGCTGGGCCAGATGAAGAATCTGAATTCCTCGGGTTTCATCATGGACGGTTCGAAATTGGACGGCATTCTGGTGGGTGACGTCAAGCCGACCAAACAGCCCGTCGGTCGCGGAATCTTCGTCGAGCCGCTGCACTCGCGCCGCGATCTGGTCCAGGCGGCCTGGACGCCGCCGCGGGACTGATCCGCAGGTGACGCCCCGATTAGGGTGATTCCCAAGGTTGGGAATGGCTTAGCGTTCTTGCTGGATGGCTTATTTACGAGCCAGCCCGAAGCAGTGGTCAGGAGAGGGTCCATGACTGTTGAAGCATTTCTCGAGGATTTCCCTGTCTTCAGCGCGCAGAAGGTGGCGACCAGCACGACATTGGACAGCTTCATGGGAACCGTGGCGGCCGGTGCGCTGCCCATCCCGGCGGCGACCGATCCGGTGAGCCGGCTGGCCTCCACAGTGATGGCGCTGTACCAGAACCTGTTCTTCACCCCGACCCAGCAGGGCGTGGCGAAGCTGACCCAGGGTGGTGAGGTCCTGGTGCCGACGAGCCTCGAGTACGGGATGACCGATGCCAGCGGTGCAGCCGGGGTCGCCGTCGAGCGACCCGGCGGCTGCTGAGCCGATCGGGGTGCGGTGATGTCATCGCCCATGTCCGGTCTGGTCCCGCTCGGGGAGGGGGTCGACCTACTGGAGGCCTTCGCCGGAGGATTGTCCGCGCTCGTCGATTTCGTCGAATCATGGGATTTCGGGGCACTCCCCCCCGAGGTGAATTCGGCCCGGCTGACGCTCGGGCCCGGTCCGGTGCCGATGACTACGGCGGCGGGTGCGTACCACGGGCTGGCCGGTGCGCTCAACGGCGCGGCCGCGGCGTCCGACGGCTCGACGACCGCGATGTCGGTGTCCTGGCGCGGCGAGGCTTCGGACAAGGCGCAGGCCGCGTTCCGTAACCACGCCAACTGGCTGCGGGGCCAGGCCGCCCTCGCCGAGCAGACGGCCGGTCACGCGCATGCTGTGGCGGCCGCGTACACCGGCGCCTACGGCATGATGCCGCCGCTGCCGGTGATCATCGGTAACCGGGTGGCCACCGCGGTCCTGGTGGCCACGAACGCCCACGGCGGCAACACCCCGGCCATCATGCTCAACGAGATGGTCTATTACGGCATGTGGATCGAGGCGGCGGCCACCATGTACGCCTATCACGGCGCGGTGGTGGCGACCCTGTCGACGCTGCCGCCGACGCTGGCGCCCACAACCCCCCACACGGGCGTGGGCAGCGGGCCGGACCCGTTCGTCGGACCAACGATGGGA
>CBJNFW010000066.1:0-31990 GCA_966435935.1 uncultured Nocardia sp. | reverse complement strand
CTACCGACGACGACGAGAACTCCGTCGCCGCACAGCAATTGGCGTACTGGCGGCGACAGCTGGCGGGTATCGCGCAGGCGCCGAGGCTGCCGCTGGACCATCCGCGTCCGCCGCGGCCGTCCGGGCGCGGCGCACTGGACACCGTGACGGTGCCCGCCGCGGTGCACGCCGGACTCACCGACCTTGCGCGAGAACATCATTCGTCGCTGTTCATGGTGGTGCACGCGGCGCTGGCGGCGCTGCTGGCGCGGCTGTCCGGCGGATCGGACATCGCGATCGGCACACCGATCGCGGGCCGCGGCGCGGCGGCGCTGGACGATCTGGTCGGCATGTTCGTCAACACCCTGACCCTGCGCCTGGACGTCGACCGTTCCGGCCCGTTCGCGGCCCTGATCGGGCGCGCTCGCGAGACCGATCTGTCGGCCTTCGCCCATGCGGACATTCCGTTCGAGCGGGTGGCCGAGGCGGTCGGGCCGAGCGCGGCCGGTGGTGATCCGCTGTTCCAGGTGGTACTGGCATTCCAGAACCTGGAACAGGCGACGCTCGAGCTGCCCGGCCTGACCGTCGCGGCGCTGGACACCGGTGAGGTCACCGCCAAATTCGATCTGCTGGTCACGGTCGAGCCGCACTACGCCGCGGACGGCACACCGGATGTGCTGGTCGCCGGATTCACCTATGCCACCGACGTTTTCGACGAGGCCACGGTGAACGGGATCGCGCGCCGGTTCGAGCGGTTCGTCACGGCTGTGGCCGCCGACCCGGGGATCATCGTCGGCGATGTGGATCTGCTGGACGCCGCCGAGCGGGATCGCGGGCCCGTCGTCCCGTCCGCGCCGGTGGCCCCGCCACCGGATGATTCGGCGCCGACGCTGCCGGATCTGATGTCCGCGGCCGTGGACAACAATCCGGACGGTGTCGCGGTGATCTTCGCCGACGCCACCGCGCAGCTGTCCGAACTCGAGTACCTGGAACTGGACGAACGCTCGACGCAGCTGGCTCGCGTACTGATCGATCGCGGTATCGGCCCGGAGGACCTGGTCGCGATCGGCATCCCGCGGTCGCCGGAATCGGTGCTCGCGGTGTGGGCGATCGCCAAATCCGGCGCCGGATTCGTGCCGGTCGATCCGAACTACCCCGCCGATCGGGTCGCGCATATGCTGGCCGATTCGCACGCGGTGCTGGGATTGACCGTCGAGTCGGTGCGCGCCGACCTGCCCGCGCAGGTGGAGTGGCTGGTCCTCGACGACGTCGAGACCGAGCAGTTGATCGATGCGAGTTCGGCCGATCCGGTGACCGACGCGGATCGGCTGCGGCCGCTGCGCGCGGCGCATCCGGCCTACGTCATCTACACCTCGGGTTCGACCGGTCTGCCCAAGGGCGTGGTCGTGACGCACGCCGGGCTGGCGAGCTTCTGCGAGGAGCAGCGTGAGCGTTACCGGGTGACGAGTAGTTCGCGCACACTGCATTTCGCCTCGCCGTCGTTCGACGCGTCGATTCTGGAACTGCTGCTGGCGCTCGGTGGCGGCGCGACCATGGTGGTCGCCGCGCCGACCGTCTACGGTGGCGCGGAGTTGGCCGCGCTGCTGGCTCGCGAGCGGGTCACCCACGCCTTCATCACCCCGTCCGCACTGGCCTCGGTGGACCCCAAGGGGCTGGACAAGCTGCGCGTGGTGATCGCCGGTGGCGAAGCGTGCCCGCCGGACCTGGTGCAGCGCTGGGCGATTCCGATCGGCGGCCGGCGCACCCGCGAGTTCTACAACGGGTACGGCCCCACCGAGACCACGATCATGACCAATATCAGCGCCCCGCTGGTGCCCGGCGAGACGGTGACCCTGGGCGGCCCGATTCGCGCCATCACCGAATACGTTCTGGACGAGCGGTTGTCGCCGGTGCCGGACCGGGCCGTCGGCGAGCTGTACATCACCGGTGCGCAGCAGGCCCGCGGCTATCACGAACGTCCCGCGCTGACCGCGGCCCGCTTCGTGGCGAATCCGTTCGATCCCAGCGGTTCCCGGCTGTACCGGACCGGCGATCTGGTCCGGCGCACCTTCGACGGTGAACTGGAGTACCTGGGCCGCAACGACTTCCAGGTGAAGATCCGCGGATTCCGGATCGAGCTCGGTGAGATCGACGCGGTGCTGGCCGGACAGGACGGCATCGACTTCGCCGTCACCGTCGGGCACGAACTGCCCACCGGCGCGACCATTCTCGTGTCCTACGTGCACGCCGCGGCCGGTGCCGTGGCCGATGCGGACGAACTGGTCGCGGTCGCCGAACGGCGGTTGCCCGCCCATATGGTGCCCACCACCGTCATGGTGCTCGACCGGATCCCGCTCACCCCGGTCGGTAAGCTCGACCGCGCCGCGCTGCCCGCCCCGCAACTGCACACCCGCGAATTCCGCGCACCGTCCGGGCGGCTGGAGGAACTGGTCGCGGAGGCGTTCACCGAATTGCTCGCTCCCGCAACACCGGTCGGCGCCGATGACGATTTCTTCGAACTCGGCGGCAACTCGCTGATCGCGACCCGGCTCATGGCTCGCGTGGGCGCGGCGCTGGACGCGCGGGTACCGGTGCGGCTGCTGTTCGAGGCATCCACGGTGGCCGCTCTGGCCGCACGCCTCACCGACCACGCCGTCGCCGATGATCGCCCGGCGCTGGTGGCCGGTCCGCGGCCGGAACGGATTCCGCTGTCTCCGGCCCAGCTCGGGATGTGGCTGCTCAACCGCTTCGACACCGCGTCGGTGGCCTACAACGTGCCGATGGCGGTGCGTCTGCGCGGCGATCTCGATGTGGACGCGCTGCGGGCGGCGATCGCGGATCTGGTCACCCGGCACGAGATTCTGCGCACGGTGTATCCGCTCGCGGCGAATGCCGGGACCGCCGCGGGCGATTCCGGCACCCCGGACGACGGCCCGGTGCAAGTGATTCTGCCTGCGGCGCAGGCGGTTCCGCCCTTGCACGTGCAGCCGGTCGACCCGTCCGCGGTCGCGGAGGCGGTGGCCGAGCTCGCGCGCACGCAATTCGATCTCACCGAGCGGGTTCCGCTGGTTGTCGCGCTGTTCGACCTGGGCGCGGCCGAATCGGACGAACACGAGTACGTGCTGGCCGTGGTGGTGAATCACATTGCCGCCGATGGTTCCTCGATCGGCCCGATGGCCCGGGATCTGATGCTGGCGTACGCCGCGCGCAGCGCCGGACAGGCTCCGCAATGGGAGCCGCTGCCGGTGCAGTACGCGGACTACAGCATCTGGCAGCGCACCGTGCTCGGTTCCGAGGACGACCCGGATTCGGTTGCCGCCGCGCAGATCTCCTATTGGCGAACCGCGCTGGCGGGTCTGCCGGACCAGCTCGACCTGCCCTCGGATCGGCCGCGGCCGCTGCTGCGTTCCTACACCGGCGGCCGAGTCGAGGTCCGGATCGACGCCGAAACCCATGCTGCCCTCGCGGAACTGTCGCGCACGCACGGCGCGACGCTGTTCATGACCGTGCACACGGCGCTCGCGGTGCTGCTGGCGCGTCTGTCGGGTACCGACGACATCGCGATCGGTTCGCCGGTCGCCGGTCGTGGTGACGCGGCGCTGGACGACCTGATCGGCATGTTCATCAACACGCTGGTCTTCCGCACCCGTTACGACGCCCGCGCGACGTTCAGCGAACTGCTCGCGCGGCAGCGGGACGAGGACATCCGGGCCTTCGCCAATGCGGACGTGCCGTTCGAACGGCTGGTCGGCGTGCTGGATCCGGTGCGTTCACCGGCCCGGCACCCGCTGTACCAGGTGGCGCTGTCGTTCCAGAATCTCGCGCCGGTGGCCCTGGAAATGCCCGGGCTGGGCGTGTCGGGCCTGGATATCGGCGTGGAGGTCTCGCAGTTCGATCTGCACTGGATGATCGGCGATTCCTATGACGCCGAGGGCGCGCCGCAGGGAATCGCCGGCATCGTCACGTACGCCTCGGACATGTTCGAGCCCGACACCGTGCAGCGTTTCGTGGATCGTTTCGTCCGGCTGCTCGGCACGCTCGCCCGCGATCCCGAAGCGGTGCTGGGCGATATCGATGTGATCGATGCGGCCGAGCGCGCGGCCTTGCTGAGCGATGCGGCCGAAACCCCGCATCCGGTTGCCGACGAGCTGCTGCTGAGCGGATACCGCCGCGCGGTCGCCGCGGCGCCGGACGCGGTGGCCGTGGTGCACGACGAGACGGTGTGGACCTATCGGGAGTTCGACGAGCGCGTCAACCGGCTCGCCCGATATCTGATCGGGCAGGGCATCGGGCCGGAATCCATTGTCGCGCTGGCAATTCCGCGCTCGCCCGAACTGATGGTGGCGATGTACGCGGTGCTGAGCGCGGGCGGGGCCTACCTGCCGCTGGACCTCGAGCACCCGGCCGGGCGGATCGCGTACGTGCTGGAGACCGCCGAGCCCGCGCTGGTGCTGACCACCGGCGGTGCGGAGGTGCCGGGCGCCCGCGGGATCGACCTGGACACGCTCGAGTTGCCGGAATACTCCGCCGAACCGGTCGGCGCGAGCGAACTGCGCGCCCCGCTGCGTGCGGATCATCCGGCGTACCTGCTGTTCACCTCCGGGTCCACGGGCCGCCCGAAGGGCGTGCTGGTTCCGCACGGCGCGATCACCAATCAGATCGCCTGGATGGCCGAGCACTACTCGATCGCGCCGCGCGATGTGTACCTGCAGAAGACGGCGACGACGTTCGATGTCTCGCTCTGGGGTTACTTCGTGCCGCTGTGGGCGGGCGCGCGGGTGGTGCTCGCCGCCCCCGCCGGACAGCGCGACCCGCGCTATCTGGCCGAGCTGATCGAAACGCACCAGGTGACGGTCACCGATTTCGTGCCCTCGGTACTGCAGGTGTTCCTGGCCGCCGCACAGCCCGCGCAGGTGGCCTCGCTGCGTGCGGTGTTCGCCATCGGCGAGGCGCTGCCGCCCGGCACCGTCGCCGAATTCGCCGCGTTGTCCTCGGCCGGGCTGCACAACCTGTACGGCCCGACCGAGGCCGCGGTGTCGGTGACGTACCGGCCCGCATCCACCGCCGACCGGACGACGGTGCCGATCGGTGTGGCGCAATGGAATACACGCACCTATGTGCTGGACTCCCGGTTGCGGCTCACCCCGGCCGGCGTGGTCGGCGAATTGTATTTGGCCGGAACCCAATTGGCGCGCGGCTATCTGCGCCGACCGGACCTGAGCGCCGACCGGTTCGTCGCGGATCCGTACGGGCCGCCCGGATCGCGGATGTACCGGACCGGTGATCTGGTGCGGCGGCGACCCGACGGTGTGCTGGAGTACCTGGGCCGCAGCGATTTCCAGGCGAAGATCCGGGGCCACCGGATCGAGCTGGGCGAGATCGAGACCGCGCTGCTGGCCGAAGCCACGGTCGCCCAGACGGTCGTGGTGGTGGCGCCCTCGGAGATCGGCGACCAGCTCGTCGCCTACGTGGTTCCGGCGGTCGAGGACCTGTCGGTCGATGCCCTGCGGGCGTCGCTGAGCCAGGTGCTGCCCTCGTACATGGTCCCCTCGGCGATCATGGTGCTCGATGCCATGCCGATGAACGCCAGCGGTAAGGCCGACCGCAAGGCCTTGCCGCGACCGGTGTTGCGGACGCGGGAATTCGTCGCCCCGGCCACCGACACCGAGCGGTCGGTCGCCGAGGTCTTCACCGAGGTGCTGCAGGTCGATCGCGTCGGCGCCGAGGACGACTTCTTCGCCCTCGGCGGCAGTTCGCTGCTGGCCTTCACATTGCAGCGGGCGTTGAACAGCCGGCTCGGCATCGATGTGCCGATGGCGGCGCTGTTCACCGCGCCCACCGTGCGCGCCCTCGCGGCCCGGATCGACGATCCGGGCGAGTCGGCGGTCGCGGTAACCGATCCGCGGCCCTCGATGGCCGCCGACGCGGTGCTCGAATCCGAGATCGACGGCGCCGGTGTACTTCCCGCGCGCGCGGATGCGCCGCAGGACGTACTGCTCACCGGCGCAACCGGATTCGTGGGCGCACATCTGCTGCGCGAACTGCTGGACAGCACCTCGGCGCGGGTGTGGTGCCTGGTGCGCGGTGACGACGACGGCCAGGCGGAGCAGCGAATTCGTGATTCGCTCGGGCACTACCGGCTCTGGCAGGATTCCTACCGCTCCCGGATCGTCGCTGTCGCGGGCGATCTGGCCGCGCCCAGGTTCGGACTGGATCAGGCGGGTTACACCCGGCTGGCCGAGCGGGTGGATGTGATCTTCCACAACGGCGCCCGGGTCAACCATATCGAGCCCTACGCGCGGTTGCGTGCGGCCAACGTGTCGGGCACCCGTGAGGTGCTGCGCCTGGCCACCAACGGCCGGATCAAGCCGGTGCACTACGTCTCCACGGCAAATACGGTGATTCCCGTCGCTCTCACACCGGATTTCACGGGCCCGGAGGATACCGAGCTGAGTGTCGCGGAGGTGTCCGACAACGGGTACGTGGCCAGTAAATGGGTTGCCGAGCAACTGATCCGGCAGGCCGGTGAGCGTGGCGTGCCGGTGCGCATCTACCGGCCCGGCCTGGTGTCCGGTGATCCGCGCAGTGGTGTGAACAGTGCCGACGACTCGTTCTGGAATATGATCCGGGCCGCGGCCATCCTCGGTCTGGCGCCCGACACCGGCGATGCGGCGATGCCGCTGGTCCCGGTGAACTACGTCGTCGCGGCGATCGTGGCGCTGGCGTCCGAACCGGCCGACGGTGCGGCCTACCACCTGGTGAACCGGAATGCGGTGCGGATCGGCGAGATCTTCCAGGCCTTGAGCCGCAACGGAATTCCCATCGAGATCGCCCCGGTGGAGCAGATCGCGGTCCGGCTGGCCGAGGAGGCGGCCGCCCGCGATGCCGCGGGCGACGACTCGCTGGTGCGCGCTGCCCTGGTCAGCGGCAACTACGGCGGTTCGCCGATCACCGTCGAGGACACCCGCACCCGGGCGGCCCTCGCGCGGTACGGGATCGCTTGCCCGCCGGTCGATTCCGCGATGCTGGACGCGTACGTCACGGCCTTCGTCGAGTCGGGATTCTTTCCCGCGCCGACCGGGGAGCGCGTGCGGAACGACTGACCGGTCGCCCGGGTGTCATTCGCACGCAGGTGATCACGTGCTGCGGTGACACCCGGTCGGACCCGAGGTCCGAATCGCCTCGGAGGTAGGTCGAGTCCGTGGCGCCGGAGTCGGTAGCACGTGCGAACACTGGTCGATCGCCCGCGTGTCGTCGGCGTAGGCGGCCGGACGCCGTGACGGCACCCGGACCGGGTCGTTGGTCCGGGGTCCGGGTCGCTTCGGGGAAGTCGACGCCATGGTGTCGTAGCGTCCGACGGGCTCTCGCCGGCGCGGGCCGAGGCAGTGCGGCGCGGCAGGCCGCCCGGGGCCGCCGGGGCGCGCGGGCGATCACCGGCCGAACGCCAGCCGGCTTCGCAGGGTTCAGATAGGTCGCAGGTCGATCTTCTTGCGCAGGCGGGCGCGATCGCGTTCGAGGCGGCGGGCCTCGTAGGCGATGGGGAAGTAGCGCAGCCGTTCGGGAAGCAGCGGGACGGTGCGCCCGACCAGCCAGCCGAGGGCGCGCAGCGTCGCCTCGTCGGTGGACGACCAGCTCAGGCCCAGTTTCTCCCGGGCGGACGCGGGTGTGGTGCCCACGGTGAAGAAGTACTGCAGGCGGCTCACCGGCGTTGTGGCGGCCCGCCACAGCGGGGCGAGCGGACCAGGAAGCGAGGACGGCGGGGCGATCCGCCGGCTCACCTTCAGGAAGTCGTAGGCGACCGGGGTCGCGAGCAGATGGTTCTCCAGCTTGTCGTGGAAGTAGTCCAGCCATTCGCGGTAGGTCGGCGGAATCTCCTTGGGCGCCACCGAGAAGTTGCGCATCAGCTGCACGACCTCCTGGTAGTACTCCTCCTTGTCGGCTTCGCTCAGCGGCGTGCGGGTGAAGGGTTTCGCGCCCTCGGTGTAGGCGTAGACCGCGGTGTGCAGCACCCACGCCCACGGTCCGGACGACAGCGCGGTATGCCGGACCCCCTGTGCGTCAACGGTATTGAGCGTGGTGTGCATCTTGCGAAGCCGATCGGCCTCGGCCAGCGCCTCGTCTCCCGCGTAGATCCACATCATCACCGAGGCGATACTGCGGAAGGCGCGGCCCATCGGATCGGTTCGGAAGGTCGAATGTTCGTCGACCACCGCCGCGATCGACGGTTCCATCGTCTGCAACAGGAAGGCCGATCCCGAGGTGAACGGAAAAGTGATCAACCCGACCTCGTCCCACATCCGGCTCTCGGATGTGAAAGGCCGACGGGCCGGAAGTTCGCGGTCGGCGGGCTCGATTCGGGTGGACGCGGTCACGGGATCTCCTTCGATCGCACAGGCGGCGCGGTGGACCATCTCGACATTGAGAAGGTTGTTATAAAAGTCTCTCATCATGTCGTCGCGCTGGCAAGGACGCGGTCGCATCCCGCGCGGAACCGCTCCGAACCGGTGATCGTCCGGGCCGAAGCGGGAATCGCGTGAAATACCGGCGCCGACACCGATGATCCGGTGGAAGAATGAAGTCTCACCAGGAATCGAGAAGGGAGAGTGATGGCGATGATCCACCTGCACCGCCCCGCCTATCGCCCCCTGCTGCCGAAGCTGCGCGCCCACCTGCATCACCCCCTCAGGCGCCGCAACCTCACCCGCGAGGAACGTCGCAACCTGGCCGCATCCAGCACCCACCCCGCGGTATACAGCGCCTCTCTCGGCTGCCATCCTCACCTGTGACGCGCACCGAGCCGCGGCCGATCGGCCGGTTCACCGGCGGGTTCGCACTCGGCACCATCGCACTCGCGCTCGCGATGCGGGGTCCGACCCGACCGGCCGGACGCCGCGGGTCGTGCCGTCCTGAATCGCTGCCGCGGAAGGGATCGCCGCCGGTCCTTCGTTCGCCATCGGCGGACTTCCGGCCGGCACAGCGCTCGTGAACTGAGATTGCGTGGCGGGAAGGCCTGGGTGCCGGCAGGATGCGAGCGCACAGGGCGTGTGGCTGGAAACATGCTGAATCCCAGTCGCATTCGGGTGCACAGGAGGGCTGGTCGCAGCGATCCGGCCCAATCCGCCCGGGGCTCACCCCAACTCACCGGTTTCTTTCATGGCAACACGGACTTCCCATCGGGGTTCAGGGGGGTGAGCAGGCGGTATGTTCGGTCGGTGGCATGGTTGAAGATCGGAGCCGCAGTGGTGGCGGCTGTGCTGTTGTCCTCGTTCGCTGCGGTGACCGTCGATGCCGCGCCCATCCGGACGGCCGAATCACGCGCTCCCGCAGGCCGTTTCCAGGAGTTGCTGGTGCCGTCCAGTATGGGGCCGATCCCGGTTCAGGTGCAGTGGGCCGCGCACGGCGGAAGTGCCGCGCTGTACCTGCTCGACGGGCTGCGCGCGCCTGCCGACCACAGCCAGTGGGTGAGTGATACCGACGCGCTGCGCCAATTCGTGGGTGACAACGTCACATTGGTGTTCCCGGTCGGCGGCCATTCGAGTTTCTACACGGACTGGTATCGGCCCAGCAGCACCAACCATCAGACGTTCACCTACAAGTGGGAGACCTTCCTGACCCGGGAGCTGCCCGCATACTTGGCCGGCTACGGCATATCGCGCACGAACGACGCCATCGTCGGCGCCTCCATGGGCGGCGATGCCGCCGTGATCCTGGCCGCGCACCATCGAAATCAGTTCAGGTTCGCCGGATCCTTCTCCGGATTTCTGAATCCCACGTATCCGCTCTGGAACGAGGGCATGCGCGCGGCGATGTGGAACGAGGGCAATTTCGATCTGGACGATATGTGGGGGCCGCCCGGGGATCCGGCGTGGGCCCGCAACGACGCCGTCGTCCAGGCCCAATCGCTGCGCGGCCTGCCGATGTACATCTATTCGGGCAACGGCGTGCCCGGCCCGCTCGACGCGTCCCGCGCGGTCGGTGACACGGTGAACGGAATGGGCCTCGAGTCCATGGCGCAGATCGCGGCCGGAATATTCGGTGACCGCCTGCACGCCCTGGGCATCCCCGCCCGAATCGACATCGACAACGGAACCCACACCTGGCCGTACTGGCAACGCGCCCTCGCGACGTCGCGGCCGATGATCCTGGCCGCGCTCGGCGTGCACTGACCTACCGCGCCTGCGCCCGGCGGCGAACCTGTGGCCCCACGCAAACGAGTCCACCCGAACCGCAATCGATGAAGCGATCGCGGAACGGATGGACTCGCTACGAACTACTCGCTACGAACTACTCCGTGCGAACTGCGGGTGGAAGACCACGAATCGGTCCTCCACCCGCGGCCCGGAGCCGCGGAACGACTTAGACGTCGTAGTACAGCTCGAACTCGTAGGGGTGCGGGCGCAGGTTGATCGGGGCGATCTCCTGGTTGCGCTTGATGTCGATCCAGGTCTCGACGAGGTCCTCGGTGAAGACGTTGCCCTCGGTGAGGTACTCGTGGTCCTGCTCGAGCTTGTCGATGACCGAGGCCAGGCTGGTGGGGGCCTGGGCGATGTTCTTGGCCTCCTCCGGCGGGAGCTCGTAGAGGTCCTTGTCGACCGGGGCGGCGGGCTCGAGCTTGCGCTTGATGCCGTCCAGGCCCGCCATCATCATGGCGGCGAAGGCCAGGTACGGGTTACCCGAGGAGTCCGGCGCGCGGAACTCGAGGCGCTTGGCCTTCGGGTTGTTGCCGGTGACCGGGATGCGCACGGCCGCGGAGCGGTTGCGCTGCGAGTACACCAGGTTGATCGGGGCCTCGAAGCCCGGGACCAGGCGGTGGTAGGAGTTCACCGTCGGGTTGGTGAACGCCAGCAGCGACGGCGCGTGGTACAGGATGCCGCCGATGTAGTGGCGGGCCAGGTCGGACAGACCGCCGTAGCCGGCCTCGTCGTGGAACAGCGGCTTGCCGTCCTTCCACAGCGACTGGTGCACGTGCATACCCGAGCCGTTGTCACCGAACAGCGGCTTGGGCATGAAGGTGACGGTCTTGCCCTCCTGCCACGCGGTGTTCTTGACGATGTACTTGAACAACTGCAGATCGTCGGCCGCGGCCAGCAGGGTGTTGAACTTGTAGTTGATCTCGGCCTGGCCGGCGGTGCCGACCTCGTGGTGGCCGCGTTCGAGCTCGAAACCGGCGTTCTGCAGGTTGGTCGAGATCTTGTCGCGCAGGTCGACGTAGTGGTCGTACGGCGCGACGGGGAAGTAACCGCCCTTGTTGCGGACCTTGTAGCCCCGGTTGGGGGTGCCGTCCGGGTTGAACTCCGCGCCGGTGTTCCAGGAGCCCGAGACCGAGTCGATCTCGTAGAAGGCGCCGTTCATGGCCGAGTCGTAGCGGATCGAGTCGAAGATGTAGAACTCCGCCTCGGGACCGAAGAACGCGGTGTCGGCGATGCCGGTCGAGCGCAGGTACTCCTCCGCCTTGCGGGCGATGTTGCGCGGGTCGCGGCTGTAGGCCTCGCGGGTGAACGGGTCGTGCACGAAGAAGTTCATGTTCAGCGTCTTGGCGGCGCGGAACGGGTCGATCCGGGCGGTGCTGAAGTCGGGCAGGAGCAGCATGTCCGACTCGTCGATCGACTGGAAACCACGCACCGAGGAGCCGTCGAACGCCAGCCCCTCCTCGGCCAGATCGGCCGTGAACGCCTTCGCCGGGATCGAGAAGTGCTGTTGCACACCCGGGAGGTCGGTGAACCGAATATCGACGTATTCGAGCTCCTGCTCCTTGATGTAACTGATGACCTCGTCGGCCGTGCTGAACGCCACTTGTACTCCTTACGGATCGGTTCCCAGCCCGTACCGATTGCTGGGTATCGCTGCTTGACGGTATGGATGCGGTGTTTCCCGACAATCAAGGCTGTGTTTCGCCAGTGTTACACGTACTGCTCGGCGAGTTACGCGCCTCCCCGGCGTATCGGGATGGCACGAACAGCGCCCGGCCGCGCGCGACCAGCAGGGACATCCTGCCATCGCGGGGTCCGGCGGGGGTGTACCGGGCTGAGCAAAATGTGGCCGATATCTCCGCAGGTGAATATTGCGGCAACCAGGAGGATTCTCGGCAAACTTCGCGTGGTGGCGGCCGCGGCGGGAGCTTCGGGCCGCCGATGCGGCGGCAGGCGTCGTGGCTACGCTGGATACATGGCACGTATCACCGGTTCCTGGCTCTCGGGGCCCCACGCGGCGGACTCCGGGGGGCCGCTGCCGGACGAATATCCGGGCAAGCTGCTGGGACTGCCGAAATCCGGTGTGGGCTCACTGGCGCCGATGTCGCGACGCATCGTGGGCATGTTCGTCGACTGGATCATCGCGACCGGTATCGCGGCGCTGATCGTGCGGCCCGATCCCGCGCGCATCATCGCCCGCGCGCACGTCGCCGCCGGCCAGCAGCCGCCGACCAATTTCGAGGCCGTCACCAGCGCCCTTTCCACGCCGACGTTCCTGGTGTGGTTCGTCCTCGGTGTCGCGACGGTGACGCTGTTCGGCTTCACCCCGGGACAGTATTTCCTGCGGATGCGGGTGGTGCGGGTCGACGTCATCGAGGCGCTCGCGGAGCAGGGCGAGAAGGGCGCCGGCCGTCGCGGCGAGACCACGCCGCCCGGTTTCGGCGCCGCGGTCGGCTTCGTTCGCGCCCTGGTCCGTCAGGTGCTGCTCATCTTCGTGGTACCGGCGCTTTTCGCCGACTCGGACGGCCGGGGCATGCACGACCGTGCGACCGGGACGGGTCTGGCGCGCTCGCGCTGAGCGGCTGAACGCTCCCGATGGACGAAGGCCCGCGTTCCGATCGGAACGCGGGCCCTTCCTGCACTCCGAGTCCGGCCTGCTCAGCTGCGGCGGCGGACGGTGCGCTGCACGCCGCGCATCTTCGCGCCGCCGGGCAGCGGCCCCTTGGGCAGGGCCGGGCCGCCGCGGGTGGCCAGGGCCGACAGGCGCCCCTCGATCAGGTCCATTCGCTTGGGGTCGATGTTGCGGGGCAGTTTGGTGAGGTAGCGCTGCAGACTCTTGAGCGGGACCTGGCCCTCCTCGTTACCGACGACGACGTCGTAGATGGGAGTGTCGCCGACCAGGCGGGCGGTCTTCTTCTTCTCCTGGGCAAGCAGCGATTTGATCCGGTGCGGGGAGCCCTCGGCGACCAGGATGACGCCGGGCAGGCCGATCACCCGGTGCACCGCGTCGAGCTGCGCGGTGGCGGCGACGGCCTGGGTGGGGCGCCACTTGCCCTGCAGGTTGTCCAGCACCCACCAGGCCGCACCGGGCTGGTCGTCCATCCGCGCGTACGCGTTCTTCTGGGCGCGGCGGCCGAAGATGATGAAGGCCACCAGACCGCCCAGCACCAGGCCGATCGGCAACAGGTACCACTGCATGTGCACGAGCAGGCCGATGACCAGCAGGATCACCGTGATGCCGACGAAGGCGCCGATCATCAGGGGCAGCAGCAGCTTGTCTTCCTTGCGCTGCATCTGGAACACCTGCCAGAGCTGCCTGCGCCGCTCCTTGGACGCCTGCCTGCGCGCCGCCTTCTCCGCGGCCTTCGCTTCCTTCGACGGCTTGGCGCCGCCCTTGCCTGCTGCCATGGTTCTCAGAATAGTGTGCGGTGATCGGCGACGGCGCACCGGTGAGCGAGGCGCGGGCGGGAACGAATCGGCGCGGCGCGAGCTCAGCCGGTGCTCATGGCGACATGTTCGCCCGCGTGCGGATCGACTCCGCAAGCTGATGGGGCATCGCCTCGTGCCGGACGTACGCGCGGGTGAACTGCGCCGCGCCGTGGGCGAGTGACCGCAGATCGATGGCGTACCGATCGAGTTCGAGTTCGGGAACCTCGGCGCGGATGATCGTGCGCGCACCGGACGTCGGTTCGGTGCCCAGGACGCGGCCGCGGCGGCTGGACAGATCGCTCAGGACCGTGCCGACATACTCGTCCGGAACGGTGACGCTCACCTCGGCGATCGGTTCCAGCAGATCCAGCCGGGCGGCGGCCGCGGCCTCGCGCAGCGCCAGCGCGCCTGCGGTCTGGAAGGCCGCATCGGAGGAGTCGACCGAATGCGCCTTACCGTCGAACAACGTCACCCGCACATCCACCAGCGGATAACCGGCCGCCACACCGCGGGCCGCCTGCGCCCGAACTCCCTTCTCCACCGAGGGAATGAACTGGCGCGGAACCACCCCGCCCACGACCTTGTCGACGAATTCGATCCCCGACCCCTCCGGCAGCGGGTCGACCTCGATCTCGCAGATCGCGTACTGGCCGTGTCCGCCGGACTGTTTGACGTGCCGTCCGCGCCCGGGTGCGCTGGAGGCGAACGTCTCCCGCAGCGCCACCTGGTGATCGATCTGATCCACCTGCACCCCGAATCGCGACCGCAGCCGCTCCAGCGCGACGTCGCGGTGTGCCTCGCCCAGACACCACAGCACCAGTTGATGGGTGTGGCCGTTCTGTTCCAGTTGGATCGCCGGATCCTCGGCCACGAGCCGGGCCAGCCCCTGCGAGAGTTTGTCGTCGTCGGCCTTGCTGTGGCCCCGGACCGCGACCGGAAGCAGCGGCTCGGGCATCGGCCACGGCTCGATCAGCAGCGGAGAATCCTTCTGCGACAACGTATCTCCGGTCTCGGCATGTCCGAGCTTGGTGACGCAAGCGATATCGCCCGCCACCGCCTCTGCGACCGGGCGCTGCTGCCTGCCGAACGGGGCCGAGATCGCGCCCACCCGTTCGTCCGCGTCGTGATCGGGTGCGGGCTCGCCGTGACCGCAGGGGGTGTGGCCCCAGACGTGCACTGTCTCGTCCGGGCGCAGCGTGCCCGCGAACACCCGCACCAGCGAGAGCCTGCCGACGTACGGATCAGAGGTCGTGCGGATCACCTCGGCGGCCAGTGGCGCGGTGGGATCGCAAGCCAGGGGTGTGGGCGCGGAACCGTTGCCCGGACATGCCGCCGCCACCGAATGCTCTGCGGGCGTGGGGAATCCGCGGGTGATCAGATCGAGCACCTCGACCATGCCCAGCCCCTCGCGCGCCCCCTCGGGCGGCGGCGCGGCGATCAGGATCGGATGGAAGCTGCCGCGCGCCACCGCTCGCTCCAGATCGGGCACGAGGGTGTCCGGATCGATCTCCTCACCCTCGAGGTAGCGGTTCATCAGGGTCTCGTCCTCGCTCTCGGCGATGATGCCCTCGATGAGTTGCCCGCGCGCCTGTTCGATCAGCGCCACCTGTTCCGGGGTGGCCTCGGTGCGGGTGTGCGCGCCCGCGGAATAGTCGAATACCCGCTGGGTGAGCAGATCGATCAGACCGGTCACCGGGCGGTGCCCGTCCGCGCCGGCCTTTCCGTACACCGGAAGATGCAGGGGCAGAACGCTTTCGGTCGCACCGCCGCCGAGCATCTCGCGGCAGGTGCGCGTCATGTCGTCGAAATCGGCGCGGGCGGCATCCAGATGGGTGATCACCAGGGCGCGCGGCATCCCGACGGCGGCGCACTCCTCCCACAGCGCCAAGGTCTGCCCGCCGACGCCCTCGGCTCCCGCGGCGGCCGAGACGACGAAAAGGGCCGCATCCGCCGCGCGCAGACCGGCCCTCAACTCGCCGACGAAATCGGCGTATCCCGGCGTGTCCACCAGATTCACCTTGAACCCGGCCCAGGCGACCGGCACCACCGACAGCTGCACCGAGCGGTGCTGGCGTTGCTCGATGTCGTCGTAGTCCGAAACGCAGGTGCCGTCCTCCACCCGCCCCGCCCGGGTGAGCGCCCCGGTGGCGACCGCGAGCGCCTCCACCAGCGTCGTCTTCCCCGAACCCGGATGCCCGACCAGCACCACATTGCGAATATTCTCGGGCCGGTCAGCGGTGACCGCTTTGCCATCGGACCCGGCGGTTGTGCTCGCTCTCTCGACCATCTGTGCTCCCGGAGTCGACACGTGTGGTTAATCCGAGCTTCCCACCGGCGACCACAATGTGTCACCCATTCGACAGATCAATCCGGTAGCCGCACTATTTCCTCTGCGGAAATACGTTGCGGCCGGTATCGCTGATTTTCCGGATACGTCGACTTCGCGTTTGCCTCACCGCGCGGACAGTGTCGCCTCCCGAACCGTGCTGCCGGACCACCGGCGAGTTCACGGCGAAACCGGTGGTGGTCATGCCGATCGCAGCCGTCTCGTCACTGCTCGAGCCGCGGATATCGGCCACGAATGATCAGTGCCGTCGGCTGCTGCCCTACGCAGCTGGTGTATCGTGCAATTCCACTGCAGTCCAAGGGGTTTCGTCATACTGCGGGGCCGAGGTGTCGGCTCGCCACTGCGCGGAGCGGCTCATCGTGTCATCGACCCGAGCCCTGGTGTCGTGCTAGAGTCAGGCGACTGAGGATCAGTCTTCGTGGGGGATTCGCCTGTGGCGCAGGAATATTCGTCCCGTCGAAGTTGCTTGTCCATAACTGAGCGTGGGGGAACAAATGCATATACGGGGCGTTATCACAGGACTTGCCGGTGTGCTGGCCGCCGTCCTGGTTGCTGTTGTGGGTGGTGGCACCGCTGCCGCGGACCCGCTGGCCGACAAGTCCCGGGAGACCACTACGGACGACGGCTGGCACATTCGAGTAACAAAGACCGACGAAAACCTCGACAGATACCCGAATCTCGCCGCCACGTTGTTCACCCGTGAAGGATTCGTCACGCTCAAAGCGGCCGCTGATGTGAGCGGTAGCGGCTCTGCCCCGGTGAATTCCGGCAGCATCGCCCTCGGCTACCAGATCGGTTGTCAGGCGGACGTCACCAGCGGTGCGGCCATCGGACTGGCTATCGGGCCGACCGTCAGCATCGGCGTCTTCTCCAGCATCGGCGGTAGTGCGATGCTGTCGCCGACGGTGTATATCAAACCCGGCACGATCACCGACATCCCCTTCGGGACGAAAGCTTTGACAGGGCGCCACGGTTCGATCACCGCCGACCAGGTACACATCAAGATCGATGGCTGCCTGGGCCCCGTCAGTCTGCGGTCCTACGCACAGATCAAGATCACCACTCCCGCCGCGGACAACTCACTGGCCGTGTATGGCGATCCGATCTACCTGTGAGTTGACTGATGTATCCGACCAGGATGCGGCCGCGGTTTGTACGGCAACGCCTCGGAATCGGTTTCGTCGCCATGGTGATGGTTGTCGCTGCCGGTCTGGTGGCAGGGATCCGTGGAACTGCCGACGCCAGGCCGATCAACCCATACATTCCTTGTGATCAGTGGCAGCAGATGCACCCCGGCTGGCCGTGTTGGGGGAATTTTCCCGAAATCGAGGAACCCACCGTCCCGGGCCTTCCGGCTGGGCCTCCGTCATCGGCGCCGCCTGCTCCGCAGTCGGCGGTCCCCGCCACTCCGCCACCGACAACCCAGGTATCGCCGCCGGCTGCGGCGCTGACACCGCCGTCGGCGCCCCCGCCCCTGGATCCGTGTGAGGCGATCATCCCGGTGCCCGGTTATGTTCCGCCTGCCTTGCCCGGACATGCGGCCAATGCCCCCTGCTCGTCCAGCGGTTCGGCGCATCGCGGTGTACCGGTGCCGATCATCGTGCCCGCCCCGCATCTCGTCGACTCCGGCTATCCGTTGAACGAGATTCTCATGGCTCCGCACGATCAGTTCGGCGACGAGGTTCCGCTTCGGCGCGGATACTACGACCCGGCGACGAACAGCGGCTTCGGGTTCGACAAGATGTTTCATAAACACGGCATCACGAATCCGAACGTATTCGACGATATAATTCGACACACTCCTCCCACGTATCAGATCGATCCGGAGTCCGGACAGATGAGGCGCATATATCGCACCCAAATTCAGCGATGGCGCTGCGGGTCATTTCTGGGTATTCCCACTTCCTGCCGGAATACCGGCGAATCGGTCTGGATTCGCGCCGTTGTCGATGTCGAGGACGAGAAGCCCGATGGTCGCCCCCAAGGGCTGATCACAATGTATTGTGAAAAAGGCGGCTCCGGAGTCACTCTGAATCAGTGGGGAACCGGCACCCTCTGCCCGAACTGGGTGAACACGAATGTACCGATCAACTGAGAATGCGAGATCCATGGATGCATCGAGCGGTTCCGACTTCGCGAAACAGGTCATTTCGGAATTGATTCGCCTTGCGAATGCACCGGATCCGCTCCGCGAGGTGACGATAGAGCCGGTCGCGGCATGGACCACCGGGGCATGGATGTATTTCGTGTACCGGACAGACGAATCGTCGTTGACGTTCGGGATCGTGAAGGACACCAGCAGGCCGGACAAGCTCTCGCCGTGGCGTAGTGCCGCGGATGCGGCTGGTTGGTACCTCCTGTCCGACATATACGGGGTGCCGTACTCTCTGCACACCGGCGATCCCGACCGGATCATCTGGCTGCTGGGACAGCTCGACGATGAGCTTCCTCGCCGGGTTGCAGAGGCGGAGGCCCGAAATGAGCTGTGAAAATAGTGTGGAGACGGTCGGAATCCGTGGCCGGCAGCGGGGCGGAACCTTCCCGATCATGGCGGTCGCTGTCTCGGTGGCCTTCTTTGTAGTGGTTTCGCTTGCTGCCTGCTCCGAGGAAAGGCCCCCTGATCCGCGGCAAAGCACAAGCATGGCCGACGCCGCCGCGCAACCCGCGGATTACACTCCGGCTCTCGAAGCCGTGATATCGGCTGCTCCCCATACGACGTATGCCGAGATGATGAAACTGACCTGCGGAAAACTTCACGATCAGTTGGCCGCCATGACCGAATCGGGAGAACGTTACGCGGGAGGCGCGTATGCCGGGCAATACGGAAAGGTTCGTGTTACCGCCGTCGAGCAGGTGCGAGAATCTTCCGATAAACATGCCACGGCCGTCGTCACGATACGGGCAGAGCGGTCCGAAGACTCCCAAGAGCCTTTGACGAGAAAGGCGCGGGCGGAATTCGACACATCTGCCACGCCGTGGAAGATGTGTGACCTCGTGCCGGTCGGCTAGGAGCCGAAGCGGGCCAGGACCGAGGTTGCCTCCTGGGCGGCGGAACCTTCGGCGGCCAGGTGCGCCATCTCCGGGGCGATCTCGCGGCCGTGGTGGGCCATGGCCTGGGCGTAGAGGCGGCCGGCGCGGTAGGAGGAGCGGACCAGCGGGCCCGCCATCACACCGGCGAAACCGATCTCTTCGGCGACGCGGGAGTGCTCGACGAACTCCTCGGGCTTGACCCAGCGGTCCACCGGATGGTGCCGCGGCGAGGGGCGCAGGTACTGGGTGATGGTCAGGATGTCGCACCCGGCCTCGTGCAGGTCACGCATCGCCTGGGTGACTTCTTCGGGCGTCTCGCCCATGCCCAGGATCAGGTTGGACTTGGTCACCAGACCGGCCTCGCGGGCCGCGGTCAGCACCGCCAGCGAACGCTCGTAGCGGAACGCGGGGCGGATCCGCTTGAAGATGCGCGGCACGGTCTCCAGATTGTGCGCCAGCACCTCCGGGCGGGTGGCGAACACCTCGGCCAGCTGGTCGGGGTCGGCGTTGAAATCCGGAATCAACAGTTCCACACCGGTATTCGGGTTGAGCTGCTTGATCGCACGGACGGTCTCGGCGTACAGCCAGGCGCCGCCGTCGTCCAGATCGTCACGGGCGACACCGGTCACCGTCGAATACCGCAGGCCCATCGCCTGCACACTCTCGGCGACCCGGCGCGGCTCGTCACGGTCCAGTGCGGCGGGCTTACCGGTGTCGATCTGGCAGAAATCGCAACGCCGGGTGCACTGCTCGCCGCCGATCAGGAAGGTGGCCTCGCGGTCCTCCCAGCATTCGAAGATGTTCGGGCAGCCCGCCTCCTCGCAGACCGTGTGCAGCCCTTCGCGTTTCACCAGGCCCTTCAGCTCGGAGTATTCCGGGCCCATGGTGGCGCGGGTGCGGATCCACGCGGGTTTGCGCTCGATCGGCGTCTCCGCGTTGCGCGCCTCGATGCGAAGCAGCTTGCGGCCGTTGGCCAATGGCACACCCGGCGCGGGGGCCGGGATCGCGGCGGGCTCCGGGCCGGACGGGGTGGTGCCGGTCGGATCGGTCGATGTCGGGGTGTCGACGGAGGTCACTCGACCGATGCTACGCCCGCGCGATCACGCGCCCGGCGTGGCTCCGGCTGGTGTGACATGCGCAATATCGTGATCGGCCACCGGCAGTCGGCCGTCGAGGGCGCGCGTGATCGAATCGGCCACCGACGCAAGCACCTCGGCGACCGTGATGTGGGCTCCCAATTCGCGGCTGAGGGTCGTCACTCCGGCGTCGCGGATACCGCAGGGCACGATCACCTCGTAGGCGTCCAGGGACGAATCGCAGTTGAGCGAGATGCCGTGCAGGGCGACACCGCGTTCGACGCGCACGCCGATCGCGGCGACCTTGCGGGCGGGTTGCCAAGCGTTCGCCGGAACCCAGACGCCGGAGCGTCCGCGAATCCGGCCGCAGGCCAGCCCCAGGTCGGTGCACACCGCGATGAGCGCTTCCTCGAGGCGGCGCACGTAGTCGATGACGTCGACCGGTTCGGCCAGGCGCACGATCGGATAGCCGACCAGCTGGCCCGGCCCGTGCCAGGTGATCTTGCCGCCGCGGTCGGTGGGCAGCACCGGACTGCCGTCGGTGGGCATGTCCTGCGGTTCGGTGCGGCGGCCCGCGGTGTAGACCGGCGGATGTTCCAGGAGCAGCAGATGATCGCTGCCCCGGCCCGCGGCGCGTTCGGCCGCGATGCCGCGCTGCACGTCCCGGGCGCGGTCGTAGTCGACCACTCCCAGGTAGTCGATCTCGATCGGCGAGTCGTCCATGCGGGCGGAATCGGTGCGTCGGCGAGCCGGTGGGATCACCGGAAGCGCGGAGGTCTCGGTCACGCCGTCGTCGAGCGGGTCCGGGGTGTTCACATGCTCGCCCCGTAAGGCTGCGCTGGCGGGCTCGGTCATCGTGGGGACGTTACGCTATCGTGATCCGGCTCCGCGAGTTCCGCGGTACCCAATGTGAGCTGCATCAATGTCAGGTCCATCCATCCGCCGAATTTATGTCCTACTTCCGGTAGTACCCCTACCGTGCGGAATCCGAACTTCTCGTGCAGGGTGATCGAGGTCGTATTCGAGGATTCGATCGCGGCTATCACCGCGTGCACGGTCCCGGCGCGTTCGGCTCGTGCCAGCAGTTCGGTCAGCAGTGCGGTGGCGATGCCGCGGCGATGGAACCGGGCCGCCACGTACACCGAATTCTCCACGGTGAAGCGGTATCCCGATTTGGGACGCCATTGCCCGTAACTGGCGTATCCGGCCACCGCGCCGTCGATCTCGGCGACCAGCACGGGGAATCCGCCCGCCGTGCGCGCCCGCCACCAGGCCAGTCGCTCGGCCAGATCGACCGGCGCGGTGTCCCAGATCGCGGTCGTCTCCGCGATCGCGGTGTTGTGAATCGCCAGGATCGCCGGCAGATCCGTCTCCTGCGCGTCGCGGATCAGCGGCTCGGTCGGGCGGTTATCGGTCATCAGGTCACGGTAACCGGCGACAGGTCAGCGGCCGAGCGGTCGCGGTTGTGATATTCGCCCGCCCCGGTTCGCCCGCGCGTGCGGCGATTCGGCGGCGTCAGCCGTCGAAGACGGAGGCCAGGGCCTGCCCGATGGTGTGATGCCGGAAGGGGTAGCCCGCTTCCTCGAGCACGGCGGGAATCGCCCTGGGGCCGTGCAGGATCGCCTCCTCGGCGAATTCGCCGATCAGCAGGCGCAACGCCACCGACGGCACCATCATCGGAGCGGGGCGGTGCAGGGCGCGAGCCAGCGCGCGGCTGAATTCGGCGTTGGTGACCGGTGCGGGTCCGGCCATGTTGACCGGGCCGCGCAACGTGTCGTTGGTGAGGGCGAAGGTAATCGCGCCGATCTCGTCGGCGAGCGAGATCCATGGCACGTACTGGCGGCCGTTGCCCAGGCGTCCGCCCAGACCGAGCAGATACAGCGGTTCGAGCAGTTTCAGCAGTCCGCCGTGCCGGGACAGCACGAGCGCGCTGCGGATGTGCACCACGCGCACGCCCGCGTCGTCGGCGGGTTTGGTCGCTGCCTCCCAATCGCGGCACAGCGTACCGAGGAAACCCGTTCCCGCGGGCGAGCTTTCGGTGACGACCCGGTCACCGGTCGCGCCGCCGTAGTAGTGCACCCCGCTGGCGTTGATCAGCAGCGGCACCCCGGCGGCGGCGACCGCGGTGGCCAGCACGTCGGTCGGAGTGATCCGGCTGTCCCGCAACTCCTGTTTGTAGCCGCCGTTCCAGCGTCTGCGGCCGACCCCGGCCCCGCACAGATTGATCGCCGCGTCCGAACCTCGCAGGGCGCGTTCGGGCACCTGAGCGCGAATCGGATCCCAGCTGAACTCGTCTCGCGCGGCGGCGGGGCGCCGCACGAGCCGGACCACTTCGTGCCCGTCCCGGCGCAGCGCCGCCACCAGTGCCGTTCCGATCGAACCGGACGAACCGGCGATCACAACCCTCATGCGGTGTTACCGAATTTCTGGTTACAGACCGAGATCCGCCTCGAACGCGGCCTCTTCCAGCCGATGCCGGATGGTGGTGAGGAAACGTCCGGCATCGGCGCCGTCGATGAGCCGGTGGTCGTAGGTCAGCGGCAGGTAGCACATCGAGCGGATGCCGATGAACTCGTTGCCGTTGTCGGCGATCACGATGGGGCGCTTGACGATCGCGCCGGTGCCCAGCATCGCCGACTGCGGCGGGACCAGGATCGGGGTGTCGAACAACGCGCCCTGGCTGCCGATGTTGGTGATGGTGAAGGTGCCGCCGGCCAGCTCGTCCGGCTTCAGGCCGCCGGTGCGGGCGCGGTTGGCGATATCGGCGATCGCGCGGGCCAGGCCGGCCAGCGACAGGTCGCTGGCGTTGTGGATGACCGGGGACAGCAGACCCTGTTCGGTGTCCACCGCGATACCCAGGTGCACCGAGGAGTGGTAGGTGATCTCCTTGGTGTCCTCGTTGTAGGAGGCGTTGATGTTCGGGTGCACGCCCAGGGCCTCCACCGCCGCCTTCGCGAAGAACGGCAGGAAGGTCAGGTTCACACCCTCGCGATCGGCGAAGGCGGTCTTGGCCTTGGCCCGCAGTGCCGCGATCTTGGTGACGTCGGCCTCGTGGGTCTGGGTCAGCTGTGCGGTGGTCTGCAGCGATTCGCGCGTCTTGGTCGCGGTGATCTGCCGGATGCGGCTCGCCTTCTGGGTGGTGCCGCGCAGAGCCTGCAGCTGCGGGCGGACCCCGGCGGGCGCTGCCGGTGCGGCCGCTGCGGGTGCGGCGGCGGGCGCTGCCGGAGCGGCGGGCTCGGGCGCCTTGGTGGCCTCGGCGGCGGCGAGCACGTCCTGCTTGCGGATCCGTCCGCCGACGCCGGATCCCTTGACGGAAGCCAGGTCGACGTTGTTCTCCGCCGCGAGCTTGCGGACCAGCGGGGTCACGTAGGGCGCCTCGCCGTTGCCGGTCGAGGGGGCTGCGTGGGCCGGACCCGAAGACTGTGTGCGGGCGGGCGCGGGGGCCGGTGCCGGGGCGGCAGGTTGCGGGGCCGGTGCGGGCGCTGGTGGCTGGGGAGCCGGTGCCGGGGCCGGAGCTGCTGCGGCGGGTTGCGGGGCCGGAGCGGGAGTCGGGGCCGGTGCGGGTGCCGCGGCCGGGGCGCCGCTGCCGATCACGCCGAGCTGGCCGCCGACGGACACCACGTCGTCCTCGTTCGCGCTGATCTCCAGCAGGGTTCCCGCGACGGGCGAGGGGATCTCGGTGTCGACCTTGTCGGTGGACACCTCGAGCAGCGGTTCGTCGACCTCGACCGAATCGCCGACCTGCTTGAGCCAACGGGTGACGGTGCCTTCGGTGACGGACTCGCCCAATTCGGGCATCTTGACCGGGGTGCCGGACGCGGCGGCCGGGGCGGCGGCGGCCTGGGGAGCCGGTGCGGGGGCGGCGGGCTGCGGCGCGGGCGCGGCGGGCTGCGGGGCCGGAGCGGGTTCGCTCGGGGCGGGCGCGGGGGCCGGAGCCGCGGCGGGCGCCTCGTCGGCCGCGCCGATCACGCCCAGCTCGCCGCCGACCTCGACGACGTCGTCCTCCTTGGCCACGATCTTGGTGAGCACACCGGCGGCGGGCGAGGGGATCTCGGTGTCGACCTTGTCGGTGGACACCTCGAGCAGGGGCTCGTCGACCTCGACCGTGTCTCCTTCCTGCTTCAGCCACCTGGTCACGGTTCCCTCGGTGACACTCTCACCAAGGGCCGGCATCTGGACGGAGAAGGCCATGTCCGTTGACTCCTATAACTGCTCGACGGGTCTACAACAGTTGTCTCTCGGCGGGCGCCCACCGCGGGTCGCGGCGGATGTCCGAGTCTATTCGGCAGGTGCGCCGGGCCCTCGGCGGTGATGGGAACTCCGCCTCCGCGCCCGGACCGCACGGGCCGCCGACCGCCACCGAACATTCTGTGTGGCACCGGAGATCCGTGTGGGGTTCTTGTTCCGACTGTCCATCCTTGCACTCGCCGTCGCGCCGTGTACCACAGGGCGGTCCGTGTCCGGTGGTTGCGCCATGGCACGCGGCACTTTCCGGCGCGTCGTCGCGACGGCTGGCACTATCGATGAATCGGGTCTGTACGAACCCGATATCTCGAACAGGAGGTCGGCGGGGGATGGGTTTGCTGGATCGTTTCCGCCAGTCGGTGGATCGCGTCCGGACATCGGGCGGCGGGGGAGCCGCGAGCGATGGCCGGTATCTGGACGAGTGGGTGCGTTCCCACGTCGGCGTCGAGGCGTACGTGGAGCCGAAGACCACGGTGACCGATGTCACCGTCGTGCTCGTGGCGCACGACGGTGAATGGACCCGCCGGACCGTGGGCGAGCGAGGCGCGCAGCGTCTGTCCGGTCGCCTCGGCATTCCGGTGTACGACGTGCGCCGGACGGGCTACCCCCAGCGCATGCGCGACTTCGACGCGCGCCGCCGCATCGAACGCAAGCGAGCTGTCGAGCGGGAACTGCGCGGCATCGAGGACTGACCCGCCGCGACCCGGCCGACTGGCCGGGGCAGCAGATCGCCCCCGCACGGGCGGCTCGCGACGCGGTGCCGCGCGCGAACCGTCCGTCATCGCGTTACTCCGCCGCGATATCGCCGAGGACGGCGATGAGCGTGCGGACCGGAACGCCCGTGCCGCCCTTGGGGATGTATCCGAAGGGCCCGCCGGTGTTGTAAGCGGGACCGGCGACGTCGAGGTGGGCCCACTGCACGCCCTCGGCGACGAACTCCTTCAAGTACAGCCCGGCCACCAGCATGCCGCCGAAGCGATGCGGGGAGACGTTGGCCAGATCGGCGATCTTGGAGTTGAGATCCGCGCGCAGTTCGGCGGGCAGCGGCATCGCCCAGCCGTTCTCGCCGGTCGCCTGCGACAGCTGCGCGACCCGGTCGCGGAACTCCTCGGTGCCCATGACGCCCGGGGTGCGGCTGCCCAGCGCGACGAGTTGCGCGCCCGTCAACGTGGCCACGTCGATCAGGTACTCGGGCTCGTCCTCGCAGGCCCGCACGATCGCGTCGGCGAGAATGAGCCGCCCCTCGGCGTCGGTGTTGATCACCTCGACCGTGGTGCCGCCGTACTGGGTGAGCACATCGCCGGGGCGCTGCGCCGTGGCCGAGGGCATGTTCTCCGCCATGGGGACCGTGGCCGTCACAGTGACGGGCAGCTCCAGCTTGGCGGCCGCGATCGTCGCCGCGATGACGGCCGCGGCGCCGCCCATGTCCGAGGTCATGTTCTCCATGTTGGCGGCGGGTTTGATGGAGATGCCGCCGGTGTCGAACGTGATGCCCTTGCCGACCAGTGCGATCTTCTTCGGACCGCCCGCGTGGGTGAGCCGGATCAGCCGCGGCGGGCGCGAGGAGCCCTGGCCGACGCCGATGATTCCGCCGTAACCCTGTGCGGCGAGGGCTTTTTCGTCGAGGATCTCGACCTGCAGACCGGCTTGCTCGGCGAAAGCCTTTGCGCGGTCGGCGAATTCGGCGGGATAGAGATGGCTGGGCGGGGTGTTCACGAAGTCGCGGGCGAGCGCGACCGCCTCGGCGACCTGGACCGCGTGCCGGACCGCCGCGGTGTCGGCGGGGTCGGATACCAGCAGATCGACCCGCGCGAGGGGCGCCTCCTCCGGCTTGGGTGCGGACTTCTCGGACCGGAACGCGGTGAAGGAGTACGCGCCGAGGAAGAATCCCTCGGCGGCAGGGCCTGGGCCGGGTAACGAGCGGGACAGGGTTGTCGCCGCCCGGCGCACGCCGGTCAGCGCGCGGGCCGCGACGCCCGCGGAACGACGCACCTGCTCGGCGTCGATGCCGTCCGGTGCGCCGAGGCCGACCGCGAGGACGCTCGTGACACCGGTCAAACCCGCCGGCGCGGGAATGCGGGTCACCTCCTCGGCCGATCCCTTCGCGCCGACCGCGCGCAGGCTCTCCAACACCGCGGCGAGCGCCTCGGATCCCACCGCGCGGATGACGACCTCGTCGTCGCTCTCGGCGAGGGCCGGACCGTCCTCGCCACCGATTACTCCGAGAACCAGCACATCGGTATCGGGACTGAGGGAATCGACCAGATCGACATCCGGTCCGAGCGAACGATCTGCAACAGCTGTCATGCGGAACAGGCTACTGGCCGCCGACGCCATGTCACGGCAGTGCGGTGCAGGCGCACCCGCTACGTGGATCCGCACCCGAAACAGGCGCGGCAAGGGGTGCGCATCGGGGGAAAGGGTGCGGCTGTTCGGCAGGTGCACACGAGGAGAGATTCGGCGGCTAGGGTTGGGCCGGTGAACGACGCGAACCTGCTGCGAGGGCCGATCCACGACGTACACGTCGAACTGGGGGCGACCTTCGCGCCCTTCGGCGGCTGGGAGATGCCGGTGTCCTACGCCGGCACGGTGGCCGAGCACACGGCGGTTCGCACCACCGTCGGTGTATTCGACGTGAGCCATCTCGGCAAGGCCACCGTGTCGGGGCCGGGTGCGGCGGAGTTCGTGAATTCGGCGCTGACCAACGATCTGCGGCGGATCCGGCCCGGCAAGGCGCAGTACACGCTGTGCTGTACGCCCGATGGCGGGGTGATCGACGATCTGATCGCCTATTACGTCGCCGAGGACGAGATCTTCCTCGTACCCAACGCGGCCAACACCGCCGCGGTGGTCGCCGCCCTGCGCGAGGCCGCGCCCGAGGGGGTCACCGTCACCGAGGAACATCGTGGCTATGCCGTATTCGCCGTTCAAGGACCCGAATCGGCGCGCGTTCTGACCGGGCTCGGCCTTCCGGCCGACATGGAGTACATGGCCTATGCCGACACCGAATGGGGCGGCCGCCCGGTCCGGGTCTGCCGCACCGGCTACACCGGCGAGCACGGGTACGAGCTGCTGCCGCGCTGGGACGACGCCGAGATGCTGTTCCGCGAACTCGTGACGGGGGTGCGCGCTGCCGGCGGCGAGCCCGCGGGCCTGGGCGCCCGCGACACGTTGCGTACCGAGATGGGCTATCCCCTGCACGGACACGAACTGGCACTGGACATTTCGCCGGTGCAGGCGCGCGCCGGATGGGCCGTGGGCTGGAAGAAGCCGGAGTTCTGGGGCAAAGCCGCTCTGGAACAGGAGAAGTCGTCCGGGCCGCGGCGAATCCTGTTGGGACTCGAGGCGGTCGAGCGAGGCGTGCTGCGGCAGGGGCAGTCCGTGCTGCGCGGGGACGAGGTGATCGGCGAGACCACCTCCGGCACCTTCTCGCCCACCCTCAAGGTCGGCATCGCGCTGGCCCTGCTCGATACCGCGGCTGCCCCCGAGCCCGGCGACGAGGTCGAGGTCGACGTCCGCGGTCGGCGGCTGCGCGCCAAAGTCGTACGTCCGCCCTTCGTCACCGCGCATACCTCCTGATCAGAGTCATATCCGCGCCTCGCGGGCCCGGACGATCGGCTGGCTCGGGTCGCATCGCCTCGGACGGCTCGTTAGGCAGCGTGCCCAGCCGATGACATAACGGCGCGCACCGGATTGAGCACTGTGCACAGTCGCGGCGGGGGATGGCGTGCAAGATGCCGGACCGCGCGGAACAGGCTCGGCGCGGAGTTCTAGGATCGAGCCATGACCGCTGCCGCACAGTTCACCCGTATTCCGCATCCCGCGCCCACCTCAGCGCAGCGTCGGCAGGAAATCTTGGCGGCACCGGGATTCGGGCGCTACTTCACCGACCACATGGTTTCGATCGACTACGCCGACGGCCAGTGGACCGACGCGCGGGTCGAGCCGTATGCGCCGCTGTCGATGGATCCGGCGACGATGGTGTTCCACTACGGGCAGGCGATCTTCGAGGGGCTCAAGGCCTACCGGCAGAGCGACGGCAGCATCGCGACCTTCCGCATCGATGCGAATGCCGCACGCTTCCAACGCTCTTCGCGGCGCATGGCGATGGCCGAACTGCCCGAGGAGTTGTTCGTCGAATCGGTGCGGCAATTGCTGGAGGTCGATGCGGACTGGGTGCCCGCCGCCGGTGGCGAGGATTCGCTGTACCTGCGGCCGTTCCTGTTCGCGACCGAGTCGGGTCTGGGCGTCAAGCCGGCCGGGGCCTACAAGTACCTGCTGCTGGGATCGCCCGCCGGTGCGTACTTCCCGCGTGGTCTCGAGCCGGTGCGGGTGTGGCTGTCCACCGACTACGTGCGGGCCGCTCCCGGCGGTACGGGCGAGGCGAAGGTGGCGGGTAACTACGCGGCCTCCCTGCTGGCGCAGAAACAGGCCAGTGAGCAGGACTGTGACCAGGTGGTGTGGCTCGACGCATGCGATCACCGCTATGTCGAGGAGATGGGCACCAACAACCTGTTCTTCGTGTTCGGCTCGGGCTCGCAGGCGCGGCTGGTGACGCCGGAGCTGTCCGGTTCGCTGCTGCCGGGCATCACCCGCGACTCGCTGCTGACCCTGGCCGCGGACGCCGGATACGAGGTGGAACAGCGTCGGATCTCGGTCGAAGAATGGCGCAAAGGCGCCGAATCAGGCGAGATCACCGAGGTTTTCGGCTGTGGGACCGCGGCCGTGATCATCCCCGTCGCCTCCGTCCGATCGGACGACGGTGAGTTCACCATCGCCGATGGCAAGCCCGGTGAGGTCACCATGGCCCTGCGGGACACGCTCACCGGTATTCAGCGCGGCACCTTCGCCGATATCCACGGCTGGATGCGCGCGCTGGCCTGACCGGGGCGAAGGACCGGACTTCGTTCAGCCCGGCATCAACATCTGCCACTGCTCGAGGGTCTGCGGGCGCATGACGTAGTTCTTCTCGCGGACCTCCGACAGTGCCGCACTGGGTTCCTGGGAGTACCAGTGCCCGGGGTACACGACCGGATCGCCGGATAACTCCGCTAGATGACGTAGGCTGCGGAACATCGACTCCGAATCCCCACCCGGGAAGTCGGTGCGGCCGCAGCCCTCGACGAACAGTGTGTCGCCCGCGACGAGCCGGTCCTCGAACAGGAAGCACATGCTGCCAGGTGTGTGTCCGGGGGTGTGCAGCAGTTCGATGTCGAATCCGCCGACGCGGACCTTGTCACCGTGCTCGTGTCCGGTCAGCTCGCTGGGCGCGATCCCGGTGACATTGGCCACCCACGGCAGTTCCTGCCGATGCACGTGCACCGGGACCTGCGCCCGCTCCAGCAGTTCGCGCACCCCGCGCAGAGTGAAACCCATCATCGTGCCGCCCACGTGATCGGGGTGGTGATGAGTTGCCAGCACTCCCGTCAGGCGCAAGCCGTCGCCCTCGGCGATATCCACCAGATCGCCTGCCGCGTACGCGGGATCCACCACAACGCAGTCGCCGGTCTCACGATCGCCGATCAGATACGCGAAATTTCGCATCTGAGTGGCGATCGGATCGCCCACAGCCCAATCGCGTCCGGCGAGTAGCTGACGGAAGTACAAACGGTCGGATCCCATACGAACCACCCTATTGCCAGTCGGCGAACTCCACGCATCCGGCCGGGTTGTGAACGGTCACCGTGCTGTCGGTCCGTGGGCAGTGCAGCGCACACCGCGGGTGCGGTCCGCGGTGACGATGCCGCGGCAAAGCTCTCCGGGTTCGTGATTCAGCTTGCGGCGGAACAACTTCCGCTCGACGCCGGGATGCGGCTCAGTTCAGGATGGCGGCGATGTCGGTAGCGGCGTCGGCTCCGTAGGCCGCCCCGATCCGCTCGAGCGCACGGTCCCGATCGAGGGTCCACTCCTGGGTGCCGACGGTCTCCAGCACCAGCACGGCGATCAGCGACCCCAGCTGTGCGGAACGCTCCAGGCTCAGCCCGCCGGTGTGCCCGGTGAGGAATCCGGCCCGGAACGCGTCGCCGACGCCGGTCGGGTCGACCTTCGAAAGTTCCGGCACCACTTCGACATTCACCTCGACCCCGTCGGGATCGACGATCACCACGCCCTTCGCGCCGAGGGTGGTGACCCGGATGCCGACGCGACGGCCGATTTCCTCGGGGGACAGGCCCGTCTTCTGCAGCAGCAGGCCCCACTCGTACTCGTTGCTGAAAAGGTATGCGGCACCGTCGATCAGGTCCAGCGCCTGTTCGCCGTCGAGCCGGGCGAGTTGCTGGGAGGGATCCGCGGCGAAGGCGATGCCCAGCTCGCGGCACTGCCGGGTGTGGCGGACCATCGCGTCGGGATCGTTGGCGCCCACGAGTACCAGGTCCAGCGCGTGATCCTCGGCGAGGTCGGCGATCGAGATGTCGCGGGCCTCGCTCATCGCGCCCGGATAGAACGAGGCGATCTGAGCCATGGTCTCGTCGGTGGTGCAGACGAAGCGCGCGGTGTGTGCGGTCTGCGAGATGCGCACGCCCGAGCAGTCGACGCCGTTGCCCTCCAACCAGTCCCGGTATTCACCGAAGTCCGCGCCGACCGCGCCGACCAGCAGCGGATCGCGGCGCAGCAAGCCCATCGCGTAGGCGATGTTCCCGGCGACGCCGCCGCGGCGGATGACCAGATCGTCGACGAGGAAGCTCAGCGACACGTGCTGCAGCTGATCGGCCAGCAGCACGTCGGAGAACTTTCCCGGAAAACGCATCAGATGGTCTGTCGCGATGGATGCGGACACTGCGATGGTCACGAAAACCCGGTCCTTCACTGTCGAGGCGAGATCAGCCTTCACCGTACCGCGTGATCATCACGAGTGGGTAAGGGCGAACAGACATGACACTGGCGCGGAACCCGAACGAGTTCCGCGCCGAGGGACGGATATCAGTTGAAGCTGTCGCCGCAGGCGCAGGAACCCGTGGCGTTCGGGTTGTCGATGGTGAAACCCTGCTTCTCGATGGTGTCGACGAAGTCGATGGAGGCGCCCTCCACGTACGGGGCGCTCATGCGATCCACGGCCAGCTTCACGCCGCCGAATTCGACGACCAGGTCGCCGTCGAGCGCGCGATCGTCGAAGAAGAGCTGATAGCGCAGGCCCGCGCAGCCACCGGGCTGGACGGCGATACGCAGGGACAGATCGTCGCGGCCCTCCTGATCGAGCAGCGCCTTGGCCTTGGACGCGGCGGCATCGGTCAGTGTCACACCGTGAGTGGTGGTCTCGTTCTGCACAGTCATGAACTCTCCTAAGGACCTGTGTTCAACCCGTAACAGCGCACGGCTCGTAGTCGGTCAACGTCACCCCGTGGGCCTCTATTCCAATAGTGCCACTCCATCGCGGGCCGGGTCCGTGCGCACCCCGGAAACGCCGGGTTACCGGGGGTTGAACGGTGTGATATGAGTTATGCCACAACCAAGTGGGCGTACCGCATTTCCCGGGCGATGGTTCATCCAATAGCCTGGTCGGCGTGAAGTTCCTCCGCCGCGGCGATGCAGCCGGCAGTAACGACCTCGCCGAGGACGCCCCGGCCGCCGAGACCGGCGGCTCGAGCACGCCTGCCACGGTCACGGCGGGCAAGGGGCGGCCCACCCCGAAGCGGCGCGATGCCCAGGGTAAGCGCCGGGGCCCGGTCGCCCCCGCGCCGATGACCCAGAAGGAAGCC
>CBJNFW010000065.1:0-32358 GCA_966435935.1 uncultured Nocardia sp. | reverse complement strand
CTTCGGCCATGCGCTTCGAGGGCTGAACGACGAGCCCGCGCCGAAAACCTTGGGGGTTGGTGTTGCTGAACCTATCGCTTCGCGGGCGACTCCCAGCGGGACGGAGACGCTTCGCCGCTGGGCACGTCAGGCTTTCGCCTCGCTTCGCTTCGGCGGGCATCGGGTGCGATACGCGCGGAAAACCTTTGTGGCTGGGGTTGCTGAACCTATCGCATCGCGGGCGAGTACCAGCCGGAACGGAGACACTTCGCCGCTGGGCACGTCAGCCTTTCGCCTCGCTTCGCTTCGGCGGGCATCGGGTGCGATACGCGCGGAAAACCTTTGTGGCTGGGGTTGCTGAACCTATCGCATCGCGGGCGAGTACCAGCCGGAACGGAGACACTTCGCCGCTGGACACGTCAGCCTTTCGGCTTGCTTCGCTTCGGTGGAAGTGGCGTCTGCTTTCGGCTCGCTTCGCACCGGTGGAAGTTCGGCGGGATCCGCGACGAAAGCCATTGAAGCTGGCGTTATCGACCTCTCGCTTCGCGGCGCTCGCAGCCGGACCGAGACGCAGTTCGGTAAAGTTTCCGGCGCAACCCGCACCGCAGGCCAGTGGGGCTGTCTGGTCTTGCTGTACCTCTCGCTCTGCAGCGACTTCCCGTGAGGTTCGCAACCGCGCCGAACGCCATTGAGGCTGATCTTGCTGCGCTTCTGCGCTCCGCAGTCAACTTCCCGCGGACGGAGCGCAACCCGCACCGGAGGCCGTTCGGGCTGGTCTTGTCGCACCTGTCGTTTCGTCGGCGGCTTCCTGCGGGCGAGGACGGTTTCGCCATCGAGGGTGTCGGTGGCGGCCTGGGCTGGGTTTCGTTGATGCGGGTTACGAGAATTGGTCGCGCGTCGGCTGTCCGGGCGGGTGTAGCCGGTGGGGATTCACACGGATTGGGCGTAAATCGCGGCTCACTCCGATTGCAGGGTGACGCGGCGCCAGGGCGAGGTTTGCCGCCGCCACAGGCGGATGAGTTCCAGGCGGCGGTCCACGCCGCCGGATTTGAGTTCGGCCAGGTCTTCGCAGGCTTGCCAGTACGTCCAGCCGGTCAGGTAGGCATCGCCGAACTGACGCCAATTGCGGTAGCGGCGTTGGGCGGGGGTCAGGGCGCGCATCACGTATTCCCAGGCGACGTCCGCGTCGAGGTATCCGGCGGTGAAGGCCATTCTGGCTACCGCGACGACACGGGCCAGATCCCAGGCCTGGATATCCGCGGGCAGCGGCTGCACCAGGTGGTCGACCAGGTCCAATTTGATCGCCTGTGACCAGATGTCGTAGTCGCGCACGAGCGCCTCGGGGTTGTCCATCCCCCGAAACGCACCCACCTGACGCAGGAACGCTCGCTGCCGGTCGGCCCGCTCACCGAAACGGTCCCGCTCGGGCGAGTTGAGACCGGCCATGACCAGCGGATGCACCATCGCGTACAGCGGGGAGTGCATACCGTCCAGCAGCTGTTCCATCGAGGCCATCGCCTCGGCTCCGTCGGTGATGCCCCACGCGCCGGTCAGCGTGTCGATCGCCAGCTCGCGGCGATCGCCGAGGGGGTGCTCGCGCTCGGGCCCGAGCAGCAGCGCGTCGTGGAAGGCGTCCCAACGCGCCGAGTAGAACGCGCCCAGTGACAGGGCCCGCAGCTCGTCGTCGGAGATCTGCGCGCCGGACCAATGATCGTCCTCGCGCCGATCTAGTTCTTCGTACGGGAATGTGGTCAGTGTCGGCAGGTCGCGGGCAGCCATATCTCCGATTGTGTCCCATCGATCTCGGCGGGGCCCGTTATTTGCCGGACAGTCTCCGATTGCCTCGGATTCGCTTCTGTCACAAATGCGCCTTCGAGCGAACTGTGCCCGCCTGGTGACACCGAGAGCAGCCGGCCGGGCCCATTCGAACGACATCGCTCCGGAAAAACACGCAGGCCCGTTCAGCCTGGACAACACCGACTGCGAGTCTGCGGTCCGGCCCGATTTCGGACCGGCGGAACTGCCGCCGAAGATCAGCAACACAGAGTTTTCACATTGGCCGCTCGTTGCGCTGTCATGCGGGCTGAGCGAGGGCTAGTCTCGGCGCCATGTGTAGGAACATCACCGTCCTGCGTGGGCTGGAACCTGCCGCGACCGATCAGGAGATCTACGCGGCGGCACAGCAGTACGTGCGGAAGGTCGGTGGGCTGACGGGGCTGTCCTCGACGACGAAACCGGCCTTCGACAAGGCGGTCGCGGCAGTCGCGGCGGCGACGACCACGCTGCTGGCCGAACTGCCCGAGCGGCGGGTGGCCCCGACGACCGAACCGCCGCTGCGCCGCCTCGCCGCCACCGACTGACGCCGCCGCCGGCGAACCGGGCACGCCGCACCCGCTGTGTCGCGGGCCGCTGTCGTATGCCCGCACACGCCGTTGCCGAACGGCGTCGCGGCCCGGCCGGGTCGCGCGATCCGCGTTCAACCATGTCCCCGGACCCCGTACACCGCCGCGCAGTCCAGGGCGATCTCCAGGTGCAGGCCGCGCTCCTCGATCGGCCGCCCGAGTAGTTCGGTGATCCGCTGCAGCCGATAGCGCACCGTATTCCGGTGCACGCCAAGCTCTTTCGCTGCGGCGTCCGGGCTCCGGCGACAGCGCAGATAGGCGTGCAGCGTCTCGCGCAGGCGGGCGGCGTTCCCGCCCGGCCGGGCCAGCGCCCCCAGTTCCCGGTCGATCAGCGCGCGCATCGCGGCCTCGTCGGCGCCGGCCAGATAGGCCACCTCGACCTGCGGATACCGCAGTATCCTGCCGAGATCGGCGACCGCGCGCTCGGCGACCTGACGCGCGGCCATCGCCTCGCGGTGACTTTCCCGGAACCCCGCGATATGCGCGGCGGGACCGCCGACCGCTACCCGCACCGGGGGTTCGACCGCATCGGGCAGCCGGTCGAGACCCACCTCCGACTCGACACCGATCCACGCCCACAGCGCGCTCGCGCCGGAGGGAATGGTGAGCGCGCCGCCGCCCAGTGCCGCGGCCAACCGCGCGACCACCCGGTCGAGGGTTCCGAAGGTCTCGGTGTCACCGGGGTCGGCCGAAGATGCGTCGGCGTCGCCGACGAGCCGGCCGACCTCGCCGCCGGGTACGAGAGCCCCGCTGCCGGGTGAAAAGATCTGCGGCTGACGCTCATCGGTCCACAGCACACAGGCGATATGCCGTCCGGAGAGGCGGTAGCCGAGCCGCGCGGAGGTGGCGTCGACGTCCGGGTCCGCGCCGGCCAGCAGAGCACGCACGATTTCGGTGCGCTGATTCAGTGCGGCGCGCAGACCGCGCTCGCGCTCCTGCATATAGGTTCCGGTGAGCGCTTCGACCGAACTGCTCACCCACAGACTGGACCGCTCGAACAGTCGCAGCAGCACGGCACGTTCGATATCCGGTGGGGGATGGCGTTTTTCGAGCGTCTCGGTCAGGTAATCCAGCACGGCTTCCTGCCCGAGGTGGTAGACACGAAGCAGCAGTCGCAGATCGTGACCGCGGCGGGCGACCGTACGCGCGAAGGCGTGCGCCTCGGGCGGTACCGGATAGTCCATCCGATCCTGGGGCAGACCGCCCAGCATCACCAGCGCGTGCGCGCGGGTACTGGCGGCCAGATCGTGGCGCATATCCCGATCGGCGAGTTCGGGCAGCTGGCCGATGATCGCGGCGTCCAGCCGGTGCACGACCTGATCGAGGGTTTCGGTGCGCAGCGTTTCGGCGACGAAATCGGCGATCCACTGCCGGACCACCACGGCGGTCTGCGCACTTATCACGACGCATCCTCCGATTTTGTCCGCGATGCACAAAAACGCCGGTAATAGTTGACCGTAACTGCCAAGAACTCCGCAGTCGATTGTGCCACGATCATAGGCCAGTGAACTGATTCACATTTGCCCTGAAGTAGCCCACCTGGGAGAACCGAATCGTGTCCGAATCCGAACCGCGCAAGTCCGCGGCCCGCAAGTCCACCGGCAGCACACCGGCGCGGAAAACCACCAAAGCCACAACCGCCAAGAAGACCGCCGCCAAAGCCACCCAACCCAAGTCCGCGGTCGCCAAGCGCGCACCGGCGAAGAAGGCCGCGACGAAGCGCACGGCCGAAAAAGTAACGGCCACAACAAGTAATGAAGAAAAGGCAGTCACAGACATCGAAACCACCGCTGCCACAGCCACAACCGGCTCGACGGACGACATCGCATCCGGCACCACAGCGAAAGCAGAGTCGGCATCCGCGATAGCCGATGCGAATGATGTGTCCCCCGAGACCGCAACGGCCGCAGATATTTCCGCGGACTCCTCGGCAGGCGCGAAGACCGGATCCGACAGCGAGCGATCCGCCGCGTCCGCCTCGCAAGCCGGCGCGACCGTCGAGAAAACAGCGGCCGCCGGAGAGTCGGCATCCCCAGCAGGGACTGTTACCGGCGATGACGCGGCAACCGAGAAGGCAACGACCGCTCCCGGGGAAGCTTCCACCGCTGCGACCTCGGATGCCCCAGCCCCAGAAGCGATCGCAACCCGCGAACCGGCGAGCCAGGGAACTGCCGCCGAGAAGATCGCAGCGGACGGAATCCCCACTGTCGATGGCGACTCCCGACCCGACAGCGCCGACGCGAGCAGCCCAACCGAGGCCGGGCCCGCCGTCGATGAGCAGACTGCCGCACCAACCACGCAGGATGCGAGCGAGAAGGCCACCGCCACAAGCGAATCGAGCGCGGACGCCGCCGCGGACGGGCGGGCCGGTGACGGGGAGCGGGACGAGATCGCGGTACACAATCCGGCTACCGGGGAGGTCGTGGGAGCTGTTCCGGCGCAATCGGCGGGTGAGGTCGCGGCGGCGGTTCGGGAGCTGCGGCTGTATCAGGCCGAGTGGGAGGCGCTCGGCGCCTCGGGGCGTAAGAAGTGGCTGCTGAAGCTGCAGGATTGGCTGATCGACCACACCGACCGGCTTGCCGACGTGGTGCAGTCCGAGACGGGTAAGCCTCGGGTGGACGCGCTCATCGACTCGAGTTTCGCGGTGGATCTGCTGGGCTACTACGCCCGCCGGGCCGGGAAGTTCCTGGCCGACGAGCATCCTTCGCCACACAGTCCGCTGGCCCGGGTCAAGCGGCTGACCACGGCGTATCGCCCGTATCCGGTGGTCGGAGTGATCACGCCGTGGAACTTCCCGCTGGCCATGCCCGCGCTGGACGTGATTCCCGCGCTGGCGGCCGGAGCCGCGGTGCTGCTCAAGCCCTCGGAGGTGACGCCGCTGTCGGCGCTCGAGCTGGCGCGCGGCTGGGCCGAGATCGGCGCTCCGCCGGTCTTCACCGTGGTCACCGGAGCCAGGGAAACCGGTGCGGCCGTGGTGGATTCGGTCGATTACGTGCAGTTCACCGGATCCACCGCGACGGGTAAGCGGATCGCCGCGGCGTGCGTCGAGCGGCTCGTGCCCTACAGCCTCGAGCTGGGCGGCAAGGATCCGGCGATCGTGCTCGCCGACGCCGATATCGACCGCGCCGCATACGGAGTCGCGTTCGGCGGACTGTTCAACTCCGGTCAGGTGTGCATCTCGGTGGAGCGGGTGTACGTCGAGGCTCCGATCTACGACGAATTCGTCGAGAAGCTCACCGCCCACGTGCGCGAGCTACGTCAGGGCGCGGACGGCCGCGAGCCGGAGAACGAACTGGGCGCGATGGCGAACGAGGCGCAGAAGGCCATCGTCGCCCGGCACATCCAGGACGCGATCACCAAGGGCGCCAGGGTTTTGACCGGCGGCAAGGCAACCGGGGTCGGCACATTCTTCGAACCCACCGTACTGGTCGAAGTCGATCACGAGATGGCGTGCATGACCGAGGAGACCTTCGGTCCCACGCTGCCGGTGATGAAGGTCGCGGACGAGGCCGAAGCCATTGCGCTGGCGAATGATTCGATCTACGGCCTGTCCGCGTCGGTGTGGACCGGGGACAAATCGCGCGGGGAACGCATTGCGCGGCAGTTGAATGCGGGCGCGGTCAACATCAACGACGTCTTCGCCAACCTGTTCAACTTCGCCTTGCCGATGGGCGGCTGGCAGCAGTCCGGCGTCGGCGCGCGCTGGGGCGGTGCGGAGGGCCTGCGCAAATACTGTCGCAAACAGGCGATTACCACGCCGATGCTGCCGACCCAGCAGAAGGAACCGTTCTGGTTCCCGTACAGCCCGGGCAAACTCGCCTTCGCGCTGTCCGCCATGCGAGCGGCGGGTGCGCGCGGCATGCGCCGGCTGGGCGTGCTCGACGTGATCAATACCGTTGGAGGTAAGGGCAAATGACCGATGTGAGCATCATCCGCGGCAAGGTGGTGGTGATCACCGGCGGTGCGCGCGGCATCGGCCTGGCCACCGCGAAGGCGTTGCAGCAGCTCGGCGCGCGGATCGCCATCGGTGACATCGACGAGACGGCGGTCAAAGAGTCCGGCGCCGCATCGGATTTCGAGCACTACGGCCCGTTGGACGTGACCGATCAACGGTCCTTCGGCGACTTCCTGGACGAGGTCGAACGGCAACTGGGCCCGATCGACGTGCTGATCAACAATGCCGGAATCATGCCCACCGGCAAGTTGATCGACGAGCCGGACGCGCTGACCCGGCGCATCCTGGAGATCAACGTCTACGGCGTCATTCTCGGCTCCAAGCTCGCGCTGGCGCGCATGCTGCCCCGGCACAGCGGGCACATCATCAATATCGCCTCGCTGGCCGGTGAGACCCACATTCCGGGACTGGCCACCTACAACGCCAGCAAGCACGCGGTGCTCGGCTTCACCGATACGCTGCGCGAGGAATATCGCGGCAGCGGGGTCGCGATCTCCTCGGTGCTGCCGACGTTGACCAATACCGATCTGGGTTCGGGCGTCACCGCGCCGAAACTGCTGCGCGCGGCCGAGCCGGAGGAGATCGCGGCGGCCATCGTCCGAATGCTGGTCTCGCGGCGATCGAAGGTCCGGGTTACGACCGTGGCCGGGGTGATCTCGGGGATCGTGGGCATGCTCCCGCAATCGGTCGGTGACGCGATCGGGCGCTCGCTGGGTTCGCAGCGCGCGTTCCTCGACGATGTCGACGCGACGGCGCGCAAGAAGTACGAGGACCGGGTGCGCGGAACCGGGGAGTAACCGGTCCGCGCGCTAGGGTCGTGCCATGGCAACAGCGGTGTTCGTCGGGTTGTCCACACTCGATATCGCCTACTCGGTAGCGCGATATCCGGACGAGGACTCCAAGACCCGGGCCCAGGACCAGTTCCTGGGCGCCGGGGGGCCCGCCGCCAATGCGGCGGTCGCCTACGCGGCCCTGTCCGGGCGCACGCCGGCGCTGGTCACCGCGCTCGGCGAACATCAACTGGCGCAACTGATCCGGCACGATCTCGACGAGTTCGGCGTCGCCACGATCGATGCCACACCCGGCGCGCGACATCGCCCGCCGGTGTCCTCGATCGTGGTGGCGACCGAAACCGGCACTCGCACAGTGGTTTCCCTCGACGGGTCCCGGATAAGCGCGCCCTTCGATCCGGCCCACGCGGGTCCGGTCAACGACGCGTCGGTCGTTCTGATCGACGGCCACTACCCAGAGCTGGCCTTGGGCTTCGCCGCGGCGGCCCACATCCGCGGCGGCACCGTGATCCTCGACGCCGGACGCTGGCGGGACACCCACGCCGAACTGCTGCCCCTGGTCGACATCGCCATCTGCTCGGCGGATTTCGCCCCGCCGGACAGCACCGGCGACCTGTTCGCCCACCTGCACGCACAAGGCGTCCGCTACGCCGCGGTGACCCGTGGTGGCGAGCCGATCGCCTATTCGATGCCGGGTGAGCGCGGCACCGTCGAGGTGCCATCGGCCGCGGCGGTCGACACCCTCGGCGCCGGAGACATCCTGCACGGCGCCTTCTGTCACTATCACATTGCGGGCCAACCTTTTCCGCAGGCACTGCGCAGTGCTGCCGCGATCGCCAGCCTGTCCTGCGCGTACCTGGGCACGCGCGAATGGATTCGCGCCGTTCCCGATCACGCGAAGTGGTAGTGCTGCCCTTCGCCGTAGAGGACCAGATCCGCGCGGTCGCGAGTCGCGGCGACCAGCTCGGCATTCACCAGATCGCTGCGGTCGACCTTGGCCGCGGCGTGCCCGGCGCTCTTGCCGCCGCTGATATGCCTGCGTAACAACCGCTTTCGTAGCGTTTCGGCCGGAACGTCCAGATACCAGACCTCGTCGAGGCAGTCCCGCACCGCCGACCAGCGCGCCGGTCCGACGTCGTCGAGCAGCAGGTAGTTTCCCTCGGTGATGACGATCCGCTGCCGGTCGAACACCACCCCGCCGGGCACCGGATCATGCCGCTTCCGGTCGTACAGCGGCCACGAAACCGGTTGTCCCGGAGGCGTTTCCCGCAACCTGCGCAGGCCCGCTAGATATCCGGCGACATCGAACGTATCCGGCTCCCCCTTGCGCGCCACGGCCCCCGCGCTCCGCAGTTCGGCATTGCTCAGATGGAATCCGTCCATCGGTGCGACCTCGGCAACCGAATCCCCGGCCAGCGCGTTCACCGCATCCCGCAGCGCGCCGGCGAGCGTGGACTTACCGGCCCCCGGCGGCCCCGCGATCCCGAGCACGAACCGCCCGCCACACTCCTGGGCCCGCCCCCGCAACCGCCGCGCCAGGCCGTCGAGTGATATCTCGGCACCGTCGCGGGTCATACCGCCCGACCCTACCGGCCTTTCCGGAGCCGAGCGCCGAGCACTGTCACCGCTGATCGGAGGCCGGCGCCGAGGGCCCCGGCGCACACGTCGCCACGGCCGGGTCCACCACGCGCTGCAACGCCTGCAGGTCGGCCTCCAGCGCGCGGAACAGCACGTAGGCGATCAGGAAGGCGATGATCGCGCCGACGCACAGCACGCGCACGGTCGGAATCACCGATTGCATGTCCTCGGAGGACAGGAAGGTCAGGCCCGCGACGGCCAGCAGCGGGATCGACGCGGCCACCGCCAGGAAGGCGGCGCAGCGCCGGCCGAGTCGACGCAGATGGTCGGCTTCCCCGGTGGCGATATCGCCGTGCCGCAGGAACATCGGATAGATGGAACGAACCGTGTAGAAGTTGACCAGGAGATACGGATAGGCCACGGCCATCGCGCCGCAGATGAGTACCGAGGCCAGGAAGTGCACCACCACCGAGGTGGTGACCTCGCCGGTCGCCAACTGCAACGTGATCGGGAAAGTTATCGCGGCCAGCGCCCACAGCGAAAAGCACACCAGCACAGCACGATCCCCCAGTAACAGGGCCGCGGATCTGGCCTCGGCCAGAACCTTCGGATCCACATCACGCCCCTTGCGCAACTTGCGCGGGACCGAGAACAACCGCCGCGACAGGTACACCACCACCACGATTCCGACCGGGAAGAGTATCGAGTTGACGATGGTGGTCAACCCGATGAAGTAGTGCTGCGCCGGAAGGCTGAGCCGATCGATGATGAGCATCCGGTTGTGCTGAATATTGAAGACCGAGGCGACCACGTTCGGCACCCCGATGGCCAGCACCACCACGGGTACCAGCCAGGCCCGCAGCCGTCGCCGCCAGCTCGCCGGCGGCGGGTCGACCAGATCCCGGCCGCGCTTGTCCAGGCAGAGTTCGAACTGCTGGGCCAGTTCCGCGCCGTCGTTCCAGCGCCGCTCGCGATCGGGTTCCAGGCAGGTCAGCAGGACGCGGCGCAGCGCCGCCGGGCAGTCCGGCGGAATCCGGTCGATGGCCGGGCCGCCCACTCCGGCGCGGCGGCGCTCCAGCATCGCCGACAACGTGGTCGCATCGCCCGCTTCCCCGGGCGTGGTGTCATCGAAAGGCTTTGCGCCGGTGAGCAATTCCCACAGCACCACGCCGAGGGAGTAGATGTCCGAGCGGGTGTCCAGGTCCGCGGCCGTGCGCGCACGCTCCGGATGACACGCCTCGAGCTGCTCGGGCGACATGTACGCCAGCGAGCCGCCGAAGTAGGCGACCGGACTGTCCCCGGCGAGCGTGCGGCTGAAACTGATGTTGAAGTCCGCCAATTTGGGCACGGCCTCCGCGGTCAGCAGCACGTTGGCGGGTTTCACGTCCCGGTGCAGCACACCCTGCGCATTGGCATAGCACAGCGCCTCGGCGAGCCGGCGACCGAGCCATGCCACCGTCTCCGGCCAGGACAGCTTCGAGATCTGCGCGCGCACAGACGAATCCGCGGGCCGGATCTCACCCTTCTCCTCCATCGCCGCGTCCACCGCGTCCAGCAGCAACTGCCCGGTCCGCTGTTCGGGCGGGGTGGCCCGGACCCAGCGCAGCACGCCCAGCAGCGTCCCGCCGGGCAGGAACTGCATGTAGAGCAACCGCAGGCGCCGCGAGGCCGGATCGCCGATGCCGGGATCCTCCAGCAGCCGCTGGTCGAAGACCCGAACGATGTAATCGTGGTCCAGCTGAGCCAGGGTCTGCGGTTCGGTACCGCGATCGGCGGAGATCTTGACCGCGACCAGACGTTGCATGGTGCGCTGCCTGGCCAGGAAGACGCGCGCGAACGCCCCGCTGCCCAATCCGGTCAGCAGATCGAAATCGTCCACCCGCTGGCCGATTTCGAAACGATCCAGGACGTCTCCGGAGGCGGCGGGCGGCGCGGCGGTGAGGCCGGCGGTGGTGCGGGTCGCCGCGTCGTCCTGGAAACCGGTGGCCGTCAGCTCGGGGCTCGCCCGGCGGGTGCTGCGGTCCTCGTCGTCGGCATTGAGCAATTCCCGGAGCTCGGCGGCCTGATCGGGATATTCGCGCAGGCATTGCCGGGGATCCACCCGATCACCGCTGTGCCGCCGGATCACGAACTCCTCGTACACCAGACCGGCCGGAATGGCACGCGGCGCGAGTTCGGGGAATTCGGAACAGTAGTCGCGCAGCCGCTTGGGCGCGGCCTGCGGAGTTTCGCCGTTCCGGCCGCCCGGCGGAGTGCGCAGCCAGCGCTGCCGCAGATCGACGCGGATCAGTTCGATCAGTGCGACCAAGCGCAACGTCTGCGCGTCGGGCAGATAGTCCGCGATGCGCGGCGGCTGCTCGGCGGATTCCCAGGCCTCGGCGAAGTCGGCCACGGTGGTGAATTCCATCGCGGCTGCGACCGGACCGAACCGGTCGGCGGCGTCGGAACTGTTACTCATCTGTACACCTAACACCCGGACCGAAGCGAGATTCCGCCACACCCCACATCATCATCCCCCTACCGCCGCCGAAATGATAATTTGCGCATCAGCACCGAATCAGCCCATACCGACCACGACGCGACGGGGGCTCGACAGTATGCACAACGAGGGCTCCGCGATAGCGGACGCTACCCCGGCCACATCGGTGTCCCCCGCCTCGCGGGCGGGATCGACCGATCTTCCGCAAACCGCCACCGACATCGCGGCGGCCATTCGCGACGGCGCCGCCGAACCCGAGCAGGTCGTCGCGACGGCCCTCGAACGCATTCGCGGCGCGGATCCGAAGATCAACGCTTTCACTGTGGTCCGGACCGAACAGGCCGCCGCCGAGGCTCGCGCAGTGGCCGAACATGCCGAACTGGACGCGCTACCGCTGGCAGGTGTGCCGATCGCGGTGAAGAACAATATCGACGTCGCCGGTGAGGTGACCCGGAGTGGTTCGCTGGCCGCCGGCGAGCGTCCGGCCGCGGCCGATCATCCGGTGGTGCATCGGCTGCGCGCGGCGGGCGCGGTGGTCGTCGGCTTGACCGAAATGTGCGAGCTCGGCTTGTTCGGCACTACCGACTCACCGGAGCGCACCACCCGCTCTCCCTGGAACACCCGTGACAGCGCGGGCGTTTTTTCGGGCGGAGCCGCGTCGGCGGTGGCGGCCGGGCTGGTCCCGGTGGCGCACGGGAACGACGGGCTGGGTTCGGTCCGCATCCCCGCCGCGGCCTGCGGAGTGCTCGGGGTGAAGCCCGGCCGGGGCGTGGTGCCGGCCGAGATCGGTCTCGACTCCTGGGGCGGTATGACCGAGAACGGCGTCCTCGCGACGACCGTCGCCGATGCCGCGCTGGTGCTGTCGGTACTGGCCGATCAGCCCGCGCTGGCCGATCTGGAACCGCCAACCGGACTGCGGGTCGCGCTGGCCACGGGTTCGCCCTCGCCGCTGATCAGGGTCGACGAACAGTGGGTGCGAGCCGCCTGCGATGCCGCGCTGACCGCTCGGGCGGCCGGGCACACCGTGCAGGAGGTGCGGCTGCCCTATTCCGGTGCCGCGCTCGCGCTGGCGTTGCGCTGGGTCGGCAATGCCGCCCGGGAGGCGGCCGCGATCCCTCATCCGGAGCGACTACAACGGCGCACCCGCACACATGCTGCCGTGGGCCGTGCGGTGTTGCGCGCAGGATTGATCCGTCCCGGTCAGGTCGATCGCATCGAAGCCCGGCTGGTCGATTTCTTCGACCAACACGATGTGGTGATCACCCCGACGCTCGCCACCCGGCCGCCGCGCGCGGCCGCCTGGCATCGCCGCGGCTGGTTACGCAATACCCTTGCGAACGTTCGGTTCTCGCCGTTCACGCCGCTGTGGAATCTGGTCGGCTGGCCCGCGTTGAGCGTCCCGATGGGACTGCATCCGCGTACCGGCACCCCGGTGGCCGCGCAGCTGGCGGGCCCACCGGGCAGTGAATCCACCCTGCTCCGCCTGGCCGCCCAACTCGAGGCCGAACACCCCTGGCAGCGCCTGGCGCCGCAACCCGCCGCAACCAAATAACGCCGCACCGAGTTCGCGCAACTCTTCAACCTCGTTCCGCCGGCGTCGAACCACGCCGATACCAGTTCGCGGCCCGTTTCGCCGGTCGGACGCATAGCGGGCGCGAGGAACGAGTGCCCGACACGACGCCGAACGGTGAAACCTCAAGGGGCCGCCCCGCCGGAGCGAAGGCGGACGCCGCGAATACAGCTCAGAAGCCCCCGGCCAGTACGCGATTGGCGAAGTCGAGGATGGTGGCGCGATCGTCGTCGGCGCGCCAGGCCACGGCCAGCTCACACGGCGGGAGGCCGGCGACCGGACGTGCGGTCAGCCCGGGCCAGCGGTACATCGGCACGTTGCTCTCGGCCAGCAGGCACACGCCCAGGCCCAGGCTGACCGCCTCGAGCCGCTCCTCAGCGGTCGCGGCCTCACCGCCGACCTTGGGCGGGCGACCGCCGCGCGCATCGCTGCCCAGCCAGAAGTCGCGGGCTGCGCCGGCCTCGGGCGGCATCGCGACGAACGTCTCCTCGGCCAGTTCGGCGAATTCGATGGCGTCGCGCTCGGCCAGCGGATGGTTCTCCGGCAGCAGCACCCAGCGCGATTCGGTGCGCAGTACCCGCCAGCGGTACCGGCCGATATCGGGGACCGGAAGCCACATCAAGGCCAGGTCCGCCTGCCGGCCGGCCAGCCCGCTGGACGGATCGGTCCAGGACGCGGAGTGCAGCGCGAGCCGATGCCCACTCGCGCTCTCCAGATCGGCGATGAGCCCCCGCCCGATCGAACTCTCGATGCCGATGCGCAGCACCTCGCCGGCCTCCTGCAGCGCGACGTTGGTGACCTCCCACAGGTCGAGGATCTTGCGCGCCCCCTCGAGCAGTTCCTTACCCGCGACGGTGAGCGCCACGCTGCGCTGATTGCGATCGAACAGCACCACGTCGAGCTGGCGTTCGAGCTGGCGGATCTGCCGCGACAGGGTGGGTTGAGCGATGTGCAGCCGCTGAGCGGCATTGGTGAAGTGCAGTTCCTCAGCGACGGCGACGAAATACCGCAGGTCGCGCAAATGCGGGTCCATAGCACCTTGCTATCAGAATCGGTGTTGAAAATCCAGCCGTATCGAGCCCCGGAGTCCGATTAAAGCGTCGGAAACAGCCGTCAGGTTTGTTAAGGACAGCATATGGCGTGACGGAAGCGCATGTGCACCCACCTCAGCGAACAGCTGGGCAACTGTCGAGGAAACAGATCTCGCCGTCGGCGAAACCCGCCGAACAGCAATGACTCTCACATATTCCGCCGCAAATCCCCGACCCCGGCGAATGACTCACCCCGCCCCGAACCTCAGCAACCCCACCGGAAAACAGTCCGACAGGTACCGTTATCAAACGGTGATTTCAGTCACATCTGCGCAGGCCAGCGGCATCGAGCCTCCGACCGGAGATCCGCGACGCACCCGGCGAAACGTCACACGGCGGTGTCACCGCGCTCAGCCCCGGAAAACCGCACCCCGAGATCGGTACTCCCGCAAGGCATTGCGCGATGACGCCGCCCCACCGGGCAAACTGGTTCATCGCCGATGCGAAATACCCACCGGCACAACCGAACAGGACAGGCGATCCGCCGTCTCGGCGCGTCCGGAGAAAAGACCACGCCGAGTGCGGGGCGTCATCGGCGACGCCGGAGCCGTGAACACCCCGCAGCGCAGCACAAATCGCGGCAAATCAGGCGCTCGCGTAGACCTTCGGGGCCAGGGTGCCGATGTAGGGCAGGTCGCGGTAGCGCTCGGCGTAATCGAGGCCGTAGCCGACAACGAATTCGTTGGGGATGTCGAAGCCGACGTGGGCGACCTCGACGTGGGTGCGCAACGCGTCCGGTTTGCGCAGCAGGGTGACGACCTCGAGCGAGGCCGGGTTGCGGCTGGACAGATTGCGCTTGAGCCAGGACAGCGTCAGGCCCGAGTCGATGATGTCCTCGACGATGAGCACGTTGCGGCCCGCGATGTCCTTGTCCAGGTCCTTGAGGATCCGCACCACGCCCGAGGAGGAGGTGGACGAACCGTACGAGGACACGGCCATGAATTCCATCTGGGTGGGAATCTGCAGTGCCTGCGCCAGGTCGGTCATGAAGAAGATCGCCCCCTTGAGCACCCCGACCAGGAGGAGATCGCCCTCCGGCGCGTCCGGGGGATACCTCTTGGCGATCAGTTCGGCGAGTTCGTCGACCTTCGCCTTGATCTGCTCCTCGGTGATCAATACCGACGCGATGTCGTCCCCATACACGTGCGCGGGTCTCCTTCGATGATGATCCCGGACGACCCCGGTCACCCGGATCAATATGGTGTAAACGCCATCGTCAGCTTCCCATGTTCGCGTCTGGCAACCAACCTCGTCCCCGGTTTCGCGCCACCGACCGCCACCTCGCCCTGACCGCGCCAGCTCGTGACCAATGCGTCGACCGCACGTAAATGCTTCTCCGTCAACGCTTTTGCACCGCCTGCCAGCAGCCAGGCGCGGATGACACGTCGACGAATCGCCACCGGAGCAGTGGCAATTGTCTCGATCGAAAGCGACCCGCCATCGCTCGCGGAGATCAGCAACTCTTCAGCAATTGCATCCAGCGCGGCGCCGTCCGCGCGCAGCTGCGCGGCCGTGCGGGCCAGCGCGGGAGCGACCGCACCGCCGAGCACCTCCTCCAGCAGCGGCAGCACCTCGGTCCGCAACCGGACCCGGGTGAAGGCGGGCGAAGTGTTGTGCGGGTCCTCGTGTGGCCGCAGCCCCAGGTCGGCGCACAGCTGCCGGGTCTGCGTGCGCCGCACCTCCAGCAACGGACGGCCCCACGGATCGGCGAATTCGGCCATGCCCTGGATGGATCGCCCGCCGGATCCGCGCGCCAGGCCCAGCAGCACCGTCTCGGCCTGGTCGTCCAGGGTGTGCCCGAGCAGCACCGGCAACCCCGCCCGCGCCTCGTCCAGCGCCTGGTACCGGGCACGCCGGGCCGCGGCCTCGAGTCCGCCCTCGCCGTCCACCCGGACGGTGAGCACGCGCGCCGACCGCACCCCCAATCCGGCCGCCGTCCGCGCGGCCGCCTCGGCCACCTGCGCCGACCCCTCCTGTAGACCGTGGTCCACGATCAGAGCGTCCACCACCGCCGCCTCGGCCACCGCCGCCGCGGTCAGCGCCAAGGAATCCGCACCGCCGGACAACCCGACCGCGACCACGCCCGCCGAGGCATACCGGTTCAACCACCCGCGCACCGCGTGACGCAGCGCCAACGCCGCCGGAGTCTCCGGAAACCCTTGCGGCAGTACGGTATTCAGCCCAGAACCCGATCGATCCAGCGCTGCGGCACCGTGATCTCGTCGGTACGCGGCAACGTATCGCCGTCGGTCCACACCGTGTTGAACCGCGTCATGCCGACCTTGCCGACCACCTCGTCCACGAATGCCTTACCGCGCACGTACTGGGCGACCTTCGCGTCCACACCGAGCAGGGCGCGCATCAGCCGCTGCACCGGATTCGCCGGACGACGCCGCCGCTGATCGAAGGCCCGGCGGATCTGTTCCACCGTCGGCACCACCGCGGGTCCGACCGCGTCCATCACGTGATCCGCGTGTCCCTCGAGCAGGGTGCCGAGCATCAGCAGCCGGTCCAGCGCCTCACGCTGCGGCGGGGCCTGGGTGGCCCGCAGCAAGCCGAGTACGCCCCGGTCGGCCGGATCGTCGGAATCGGGCCTCGAACGCCGCTCACGCACCTCGTCCAGCAGCCGCGAGAGCATCTCGTTGACCGGCTCGTCACCGACATTCCCGAGCACCTCGACATTGTGCTTCATGTAATCGGCCAGCCAGGGCGCGGAGGAGAACTGCACCCGATGGGTCACCTCGTGCAGGCACACCCACAGCCGGAAATCGCGCGGCACCACGCCAAGCGCCCGCTCGACCATCACGATATTCGGCGCGACCAGCAGCAACGTGCCGTCCGCACCGCTGAACGGGTCGTACTGCCCGAGGATGGCGGTGGACAGGAATGCCAGCATCGCCCCCGCCTGCACCCCGGCCGGTTTACCGCTGAACCGGCCCGATTCGACCTCGCCGGTGATCGAGGACATCGACTGCGCCGCCGCGTGAATCCAGCCGGGGCGGTCCACGATTCGCGCCGCGGGCACCGCACGGTCGTCCAGAAGTTCGCTGACCTCGCGGACCGGGCCTTCGGCTCGCGCGGAGGATTCGGCGAGTTCGGCGACGACCTGTTCGGCCGAGTAGCGCGATGTGCGCGGCCCGGCCGGGACGACGGCCGCGCCGGTTCGCGCGGCCAGCCGCCAGTCGACCGCACCGGCCAGCGCCGAATGCTTGGACGTGGCCGAGGGTTCGGATGGGCCGGGGGCTTCCCCGACCACGCCGTCACGTCCGGTCATAACTCACTCCGCCCGTCAGGAGCAACCACAGTTGCGCAACGTGGCAACGACGGCATCCAGCGCGGGCCGACTCGCCTCCGGTGGCCGGTCGTTCGACATCAACGCGAATGTCAGCACCCGGCCGTCGTTGTCCAGGACATACCCTGCCAACGCACTCGAAACCGACAGAGTTCCGGTCTTGGCCCGCACCCAGCCCGCGGCCATGTGGTCCTTGGGCGTGGTGAAGCGGTAGGCCAGCGAGCCGGTGCCCGCACCGACCGGCAGATAGTCCAGCAGCGGGGCCAGCGGATCGGAACTGGAATCCGCGGTGCCGGCGACGGAGGCACTCTGCGTTCCGGTGGTCTGCGTGCTGGTGGTCCGGGCGGCGCCCGGCGCTCCGGCCGCCTCGGTGATGAGCTTGTTCAGCAGCCGGGCCGGGACGCGATCGTCGGTGGACAGGCCGCTGTTGTCGCGCAGCACCACCCCGGTGGTGTCGAATCCGGCCGCGTTCAGCGCCGTCAGCGTGGCCTTCGCCGCACCCGAGAACGACGGTTCGCTACCGGCGGCCACGGCGATCTCGCGACCGATCGTCTCGGCCAGCACGTCATCGGAGTGGGTCATCATCTGGGTCAGCCGATCGTGCAGCGGAGCCGAGTCCACCTTGGCGACCGTCGCCGCACCGGGCGCGGCCTTGCCCGCGCGGACCGAGGCGGGGTCCATACCCAACGCCAGCGCCAGCCGACGTCCGGCGTCCAGCGCCGGGGTCGGCGTGCGCGGGGAGTATTCGACCAGCGGGTTCACCCGGCCGCCGTCGAGCATGACCGATTCGCTCGGGGCCCAGGAACCGCCCGCGACTTCGGCCGTATCCCAGCCGGGCGCCTGCGCCGGGCCGGTGTACGCGGAGTTGGCGACCAGGAGGCCGGTGAAGGTCCGGCCGGTCGCGCGGATCTGCGCGACCAGATCCGAGAGTTGGGGTCCGTCCGTGTAGTAGCCCTTGCCGTCGGCCTGCGCGGTCAGCGTCGGATCACCCCCGCCGACCAGGACCAGCGTGTTCGAGCCGGGCGCGGCCACGACCTTCGTGGTGACCCGGTGATCGGAGGGCAGCACCAGCAACGCGGCCGCGGCGGTGAGGATCTTCGCGGTCGAGGCCGGGATGACCGGCTTGTCCGGATCCTTGCTCCACAGCACGTCACCGGTCGCCGCATCGGTCACCGAACCGCTGAACGAGCCCAGATCCGGGCTGGCCGCGACCCCGGCGAGGGCGCTGCTCAGCCCTTGCTTCGACGGGGCGGGCGCGGTCGCCGACGCGGCGGACAACTGCGGGGCAGGCGCCTGCGGCGAGGGCGCGGCCTCGATCTTCAGCCCGCCGTGCCGGAACTCCTCGGTCCACGGCCGCACGGTGACCACCACCGCCGCCGCCACGCCCAGCACCACGACCACGGCCGCACTCACCCAGATCCAGATGTTGCGCCGCCGCCGAGCGGCCAGACCACCGATGTTCTTGCTACTTCGACCTGCCACCTGACCGTAGTCTCCCTAATAACACTTGCGACACCGCCGTATCGCGCAGACTTTCCGTCCCTGCCGCACCAGTGCGCCCACCGACCACACTATCCTCACCTCGCCGGCGTTCCGCCGACCAAGCTGGCGAGTCGGAGCCCCCACCCGGGGCCGCGATACGAGTCGCGGCCAGTCGAATACGAGCAGCAGACGAAGGAGATGACGTGGAGTTCGACGTCACCATCGAGATCCCCAAGGGTCAGCGCAACAAGTACGAGGTCGACCACGAGACCGGCCGGGTGCGGCTGGACCGGTACCTGTACACACCGATGGTCTATCCGGCCGACTACGGCTACGTCGAGAACAGCCTGGGCTCGGACGGCGATCCGCTGGACTGCCTGGTGCTGTTGCCCGAATCGGTGTTCCCGGGCGTACTGGTCGAGTCCCGGCCGGTCGGCGTGCTGCTGATGAGCGACGAGGCGGGCGGCGACGAGAAGGTCGTCGCGGTTCCGGCCGGCGACAAGCGCTGGAACCACATCCAGGACGTCTCGGACATCCCGGAGTTCGACCGCAAGGCCATCGAGCACTTCTTCGAGCACTACAAGGACCTCGAGCCCGGCAAGTGGGTCAAGGTCGACGGCTGGGGCGACCGGGCCAAGGCCGAGAAACTGGTCGAGGAGGCGTTCGCGCGGCTGAAGGAGCAGGGCGGGCACTGAGCCCGAATCCGAACCGCTCCAGCGGTTTGCGGCGCGGCTTGCGGCGCCGCAAACCTGCCGGAGCGGAGGCCGAGGATTCGGCCGTCACCGCCGACCCCCCGTGCGACGATGTCGGCCTCGGTACACGGCCGCAACGGAATTCATGGGCTCTCGGCCGAATTCCGCTGCCTGGAACGCTAACCTGCGGCACCCGGCGGCCGCATCTCGATGGACACAGGATTTTCACAGGTCAGCGCATCGATGAGCCGGAAATGATCGAAAAATGATGTGACAACCGCGCGTCCGGCTATCGAGTGGCCGGTGCGGTGTCCGCCAGACGTGCGCGCAGAATCGCCACGACGGGCGCCTCGAGTTCGGCGTCCACGCGCTCGTGCACCAGGTGGGTGTCCTCGAGTTCCGACACGATCTCCGCGGTGGCGCGCAACACCCGCTGTTCGTCCGCAGCGCGCCCCAGCGCGCCCAGGACCGTCGCGTGCAACAGCATGATCCGGGCGCGATGCAGCGGTCCGGCCGCGCGGGTCACGGTCTCCACCGCCTCGACCGCGATCGATTCGGCCCGATCCGGCGCGCCCGCGAGCAGATATACCTGCGCATGACGGGCCAGTGCGAAACCCACCCGCAACTGCGATCCACTCCTGCGGGCCGATTCCACTGCCCGCGTACACATTTCGACGCCCTGCTCGAATTCGCCCTGGAAGGCCAGCGCCGCGCCCCATTCGTGCAGGGCCATGCCGGCCACCGCTACGTTGCCGATCTGATCGGCCAATTCCCATCCGGCCCTTGCCTGTTCGGCGGATTCGCGATAGCGCCCGGCATCGGACAACGTCTTGGCGGCGTGCACCAGCGCGGCGCATTCGATGGCCGGATCGCCGACCCGGCGCGCGATCCGGCGCGCACGTTCGGCATGGGCCAGCGAGGCCGCCGATTCGTGGCCCTGCCGGGTCGATCCGGCCAGCAACTGAGCGGCGAAGGCGGTCAGCCGGGCGTCGCCCGGATCGTCGTTGCCCAGGGACAGGGCGATGCGCTCGTGGTCACGCCCGACGCGCATCCGGGCCAGCGAATAGGTGAGCACCGAGCCCAGTGCGACCCGCACCCGGCATTCCAGCCTGCGATCCCCGGCCCGCAGCGCGGCATCGAGCAGTTTCTCGAGGGCGCGGGCGAGTTCCTGCGCGTTGGGCCCGCCGTCGATCAATTCCGCCATGGCCCAGGCCAGATCGGCGCACAACGCCAGTTCCGCGCAGACGCCGGGCAAGTCCGGGCTCGCGCCGCGCCGCGCGACCTGACCGAACAGCCGGACCAGATTCGGCCGCTCGGCGTTGACCCACGCCTGCGCACCGACACCGTCGCCGAAAGAAATCCCGCGCACCCGGGTACGAACCAGGTGCTCGGGCAGCCGGGTCCCTGGATTACACACGGCCACAACATTTTTCATCGTCGCCAGATAGAATTCGAGCAGCCTGCGCAAGGCGTCGGGTTCATCGGCGGGGTCCACCAGTTCCCGGGCGAACAACCGCAGCAGATCGTGATAGGTGTACCGGCCGGGCGCGGGCGCGTCGAGCAGGCTCAGATCGACCAGCGTCTCGCACAGCAGCTCGGCCTCGTCGCGGCCCATATCCAGCACCGCGGCCGCGCCGGGCAGCGACAGATCCTCCACCTCCGGCACCGACAACATCCGCACCGCCTCGGCCTGCGCCGGCTCGAGCTGGTCGTAGTCGACCCGGAACACCGAACCGACCGCCAGATCCCCGGTCCGCAGCACCGCGAGCCGCTGCTGTTCGTCGGCGAGCCGCTCGGCGATCGAGGCGATACTCCAGCGCGGCCGGGTGGCCAGGCGCGCGCCGATGATCCGCACCGCCAACGGCAGCCGACCGCACGCGCGCACCACCGCTTCGGCGGAATCCGGTTCGGCGGCAACACGTTCGGGCCCGATGACAGCGCCGAGCAGGGCCAGCGCCTCGGGCTCGCTCATCTCGTCGAGCCGCACGGTCGACGCACCGGCCAGTTCGGGCATCGCCGCGCGGCTGGTGATCAGCACCGCCGACCCGGCGGTACCGGGAATCAGCGGAACCACCTGGTCGGCGTCGCGTGCGTTGTCCAGCAGCACCAGCACCCGACGGCCGTCGAGCAGGCTGCGGAACTGCGCGGCGCGCTGATGCGGCGTCGCGGCGATCTTGCCCTCGGGCACGCCCAGCGCGCGCAGGAAGTCACCCAGGATGTCCCCCGGCTGCGCGGCGCCGTGCAGATCGATGTGCAGCTGACCGTCCGGGAAGTGCTCGCGCACCCGATGCGCGACGTGCACCGCGAGCGTGCTCTTACCGACCCCGCCCATCCCCGCGATCGCGCACACGGCCACCGCGCCCGTCACGTCGCTGAGCCGTTCGGTCAGCCGCCGCACCTGCTCCGCCCGGCCGGTGAAGTCGGCGATATCGGCGGGCAACTGCGCGACCCGGGACACCGGTTCGGCCACCGCGACGGGTGCGCGAACCGGTGCGAGATCCGCGCGCAGGATGCGCTCGTGCAGATCGGTCAGCAGCGGACCCGGTTCGATGCCCAGCGAATCGATCAGGGTGCGCCGGGTGTCGGCGAACACCTCGAGCGCCTCGGCCTGCCTGCCCGCGTGATACAGCGCGGTCATCAGAAGTTCCCGAAGCTTCTCGCGCAGTGGATGTTCCGACGACAACGGGCGCAACTCACCGATCGCCGCGGCGAAGCGGCCCAGCCGCAGATCGGTCTCCAGACGACGCTCGAGCAGACTCAGCCGGCGTTCGGACAACTGCGCGCGCAGCCGTTCGGCCAGCGGGCCGGGAACCCCCGCCAGCGGCGGGCCCGACCACAGCGCGAGCGCGGCCTGCAGGCGCTCGCGGGCCCGTTCGGCATCGGCGGCGCGTTCGGCCTCGGCGGCGTACCGATCGGCCAGTTCGGTATCGACCGCGCCGGGCGGCAACCGCAGGGCGTAACCGCCGTCGAAACCGACCAGCACCGTCGGCGGACTACCGGCCGCGCGCTCGGGTTCGAGCGCCTTGCGCAGATGCAGCACGTGATTGCGCAGCGCGCCGACCGCGCTGGCCGTGGCCTGCTCACCCCAGACGTCGGCTACCAGATCCCGCACCGTCGCCGAGCGCCCGCACCGCAGCAGCAGCGCGGCCAGTACGGCCCGGCGCTGTTTGGGGCCCAAGTCCAGCGGATGATCGCCGCGCCACGCGCGGACCTCACCCAGCACGGCGAAGGTGAGCACTACATGTTCTCCTCGCGGCGGCCTAGCCCGCCCGCTTCATCGGCCCTTGAACTCGGGCGGACGCTTCTCGAACACCGCCTGCATGGCCTCGGTCAGATCCTCCGAGGGCAGGAAGGCCGAATTCCAGGCCGAGACGTATCGCAACCCGTCGGCGACCCGGCCGGCGCGCGGCCGGTCGAGCACATCCTTGATGCCCTGCACGACCAGCGGCGGATTCGCGGCGATCTCGCGGGCCAGCGCGTGCGCCGCTTCCAGCACCGCCTCCTGATCCGGGTAGACGTCGTTGACCAAGCCGATCTTCTCCGCGCGTGCGGCGTCGATATCCTTGCCGGTCAGCGCGAGTTCGCGCAGATGCCCGTCGCCGATGACGCCGGGCAGCCGCTGCAGCGAGCCGACGTCCGCGACGATGGCGACCTTCGCCTCGCGCAGACTGAACTTCGCCTCGGCGCTGGCCAGCCGAATGTCGACCGCGGCGATCAGATCCAAGCCGCCGCCGATGCACCAGCCGCTGACCGCGGCGATGACGGGCTTGCGGCAATCGGCGACCGCGGTGACCGCGGCCTGCATGCGCCGGACCTCGTTCAGGAAGTCGGTGCGCGGCGCGGCCAGGGCGCGATCGGCCAGCAGCGTACCGAATGTCGGGGCCATCGCGGGCAGATCCAGGCCATAGGAGAAGTGCTTGCCCGCGCCGGTCACCACGACCGCGCGCACCCCGGGGTCGGTGTCGAGCTCGGCGAAGATCTGCGGCAGCTCACGCCAGAAGTCCGGGCCCATGGCATTGCCCTTGCCGGGGCCGGTCAACGTAACCGTGGCGACGTTGTCCGCGCGCTCGACTGTGAAAGCCTTCCAATCGGTCATCCGCCCAGCGTAGCGGCAGTGTGAGCAACCCCGGCGAAGTGTGTAAAAGCTGCGCTAAATATGGTGGGGCGCAGTATCTCCCCAGCTCGATACGGTGAAGTATGGGGCAGATCACAATCCACGACCTCCTCCGGCTTCGTTCCGGCGAATCCGGGGGCCGGCTGAGGCGAACAGGTGAGGCCCCGCACAGTGATGCACACCGGCATCGGTTTGGACCGATTCAACGAACTCCCGCGTGCGCGCGCCGTGCACGCGCTGTTCGAATGTTGCTCGAATGTCACCTGGGCGGAGAAGCTCGCCGATCTACGCCCGTACGCGGATCATCCGGCGCTGATCACCGCGGCCGAGGCCGAGCTGTCCGCGCTGTCCGCCGCGGACCTCGAACGCGCCTTCGAACCGCTTGCGCCCGAGCCGTTCTCCGAGCGGACCCTCGCGGAGCTGCGCCGGATCACCAGCGAGCGGATCGACCGCATGCTCGGTCCCGCAGCGGGATTCCCCGAATACTGAACTCCCGGCGGCACTCCGGTTTCGGTTCTACTCTGGTGCCATGTCCAGGTCGTTGCCCACCGTCGCTTCCCGGGTATCGGACACGCTCATCGCTCGTGGTCATCACGGCGTCATCGTCACCCAGGCCCAACCCACCCACACCGCCGCCGAGGCCGCGCAGGCGCTCGGCGTCGACGTGGGCGCCATCACCAAATCGCTGCTGTTCATGCTCGACGACGAGCCGGTCCTCCTGCTCGTTTCCGGCGCGCACCAGGTCGATCTCGCACGTACCGGCGAGCGGCTGCAGGGCACGCTGACCCCGGCGCCCGCCCGGATGGTGCGCAAATTCACAGGTCAGCCGATCGGCGGAGTCGCACCCGTCGGACATCCGGCGAATCTGTCCACATATGTGGACAACGCGCTGTCCCGGCATCGCGAATTGTGGGCGGCGGGTGGACATCCCAATACGGTGTTCCGGACGTCGTTCGCCGAACTGGTGCGCATCACCGCGGGCCTGGCGATCGACGTGGACTGAGGCGCCGAGTCGGACACACCGGACCACTCGCCGCGCCGCGCGACGTAGGTTGGAAGTGTGAGCGAGCCAGTGAGAAGCATCCGTCCCGGCTGCGAGGCGGTGTGATGAGCAATTCCCGGCAGTCGGAGATGTCCGAGGCCGACCGCCCGGGATCGTCCGGATCGTCGGCACCGGCGCAGCCTCGGGACGAGGCCGGCGGGATCACGGCGGCGCAATTCCGCGGCGCGATGCGGCATTATCCGGCCGGAGTGACCATTGTCACACTCGATGACGGTGGGCGTCCGGTGGGCTTCACCGCGACCTCGTTCGCCTCGCTGTCCGCCGAACCGCCGCTGATCTCGTTCAACATCGCGGAGACCTCGTCGAGTATCGAGGCGATGCTCGCGGCCGAGTCGGTGGTCGTGCACTTCCTCGGCGATCATCAGTTGCATCTGGCCCAACGGTTTTCGCGCGCCGCCGAGGAGCGGTTCGCCGACAATTCGCTGTGGACGTCACTGGACACCGGCGAGCCGGTTCTGCACGACACCCCGATCTGGGTGCGCGCCACCGTCCACCAGCTCATTCCGATCGGCGATCACACGCTGGTCATCGGGCTGGTCACCCGGGTGCACGACACCACCGACGACGAACCGATCGCCGCGCCGCTGCTGTACTACAACGGCTCCTATCACCGCCCGCGCGGACTGGGGTGAGATCGTCGGCGGAAAGCGTTGTGAGGCAACATTTTCGACAGTCGGCGCTCAGGCCGCGGAGGCGATCGTCCCGATTCCCAGCGCGGCGAGCACCCCGGCGCTGATCTGCTCCAGGCGATCTCGTACCCGAGGACGCCGCAACAGCCGCACCGCACCCGCGGCCGCCACCGCGAGTATCACCATTTCCGTTGCCGCGACGCACGATTCGATCGCTCCGAGGGTCAGCGTCGCACCGAACGTGACATGGGTCAGGAACTGCGGGAGCACCGCGAGGTAGAACAGGCCGACCTTCGGATTCGACAGGCACGACAACACCCCGGCCAGGGCCGCGGATCGGGTCGATACCGCACGAGCCGGGACCGTCGCGGCGGCCGGGTCGGCCCGCGATGCGGCGGCGCGAGCCCGGCGACGGTCGTACAAGGTGCGAAAACCCAAGTACACCAAGTAGATTCCACCGGCGATCTTCAGCACGCGATAGGCGGTCGCCGACTGTTCCAGCAGCGCCGCGACACCGGCCGCCACCACCACCGCCCATACGACGCCGCCCAGCGCCGACCCCAGCGCGGCAGCCACGGCGGGCCGACGCCCGGCGATCGCGTAGCGCAACACCAGGAACGTATCCGGCCCCGGCGTGAGGGCCAGCAGAACGCACAGGCCGAGGAAGCCCAGCAGCAACGAAATACTCACCGGATCACACAAGCCCGGTTCGGAGGCGAGATCAAGCGGATTTTCCGGCGAGGTTGACAAGGTCGGGCGGCGTCTGCCAACCTCGATTCAGGTCATGAGTACCAGCGTCAAGCCCCGGCTCGCTGGTCGGCAACCCTCCTCCGCGGCGGGGTGCTCCGGGTGACGACCGGGCCGTAGCCCGACCGGGTACGGCAAGCGCGGGCTCCCCTGCATCTTTCCCGGGGTCCCCTTTGTCCCGAAGGGATCGTGTGATGACTGCCGTACTCGACCAGACCTGTGCTCCGATCGCCCGTGTTTCCGGATGCGATCTGCGAGTTCCGTTGGTGCAGGGCGGAACTCGTACATATGCCAATTTCGACTACGCGGCCAGCGCCCCGGCCCTGGCACAGGTCTGCGACCGGGTGAACGAACTGCTGCCCTACTACGCCAGCGTGCACCGGGGCGCGGGTTACGCCTCGCGGATCAGCACCGACTGCTACGAGAACGCCCGGACCTCGGTGTCCCGCTTCCTGAACTGCGCCGATGACCAGGTGGTCGTATTCACCCGCAACACAACCGATTCGCTGAATCTGCTGGCGAGCTGCGTTCCCGGGGAAACCGTCGTCCTGGATATCGAGCATCACGCCAACTTTCTGCCCTGGACCCGGCACGGCCGCCGAGTGGTGACCGCCGCCGACACGATCGAGGAGACCATCCGCCGCCTGGTCGCCGAGCTGTGCGCCAAACCCGCTGCGCTGCTTGCGATTACCGGGGCGTCGAATGTGACCGGCGAGGTGCTGCCGCTGCGGCGGCTGGCCGAGGTCGCCCATCAGTGCGGCGCCCGGATTCTCGTGGATGCCGCGCAGTTGGCTCCGCACCGGCGAATCGACCTGTGCGACATCGAGATCGACTATCTGGCGTTGTCCGGCCACAAGCTCTACGCGCCGTTCGGCGCGGGCGTGCTGGCCGGCCGACGCGACTGGCTGGACGCGGCCGGACCGTATCTGGCCGGGGGCGGGGCGGTCCGCGAGGTGAGCACGACCGAGGCCCAGTGGGCCCCCGCGCCGCAACGTCACGAGGCCGGATCCCCGAACGTGCTGGGTGCGGCCGCGGTGGCCGCCGCCTGCGACACGCTCGGATCGATCGATGCGCGGGCCGCCGCCGAACACGAGCGCGCACTCACCGAGCGACTGCGTGACGGCCTGAAAGCCGTTGCGGGAGTGAACTTCCTGCGCATCTGGTCGGACAGCGCCGACAGCGTGGGCATCCTCGCCTTCACCATCGATGGCTTCCCGCCGGGCCGGATCGCGGCGTATCTGTCCGCCGAGCACGGCATCGGCGTACGCGACGGCCGATTCTGCGCCCACCCCCTGCTCGCCAGACTCGGCGTCGACGGCGCGATCCGCGCGAGCGTCGGCCTGGGCACCCGGGTCGCGGACGTGGACCGCCTGATCGAGGCCGTCGCCGCGCTCACCGCACACGGTCCGAACTGGAACTACACCTGCACCGACGGTCAGTGGAATCCGAGCCGGGAAACCCGCCCGGGTCTGTCCGGAACGTCCGGCGCCGCACCCTGCACCGTGTGAACGCCCGTTCAGGGCACGAGATAGCGAGCTGCCAGCACTTCCAGTAGCGGATCGTCCTCGGCGACGGCGTCGAGCGCCTCGAGGTCGGCCTCCACCGCGATCTGCCGAGGGTCGTCGTGCTCGGGGTCGGGCACGCCGTCCTCGTTCAGCTGGCGCGTGAGCTTGTCCCGGATGCGCGCCTTCAGAGAATCAGCCATCACCCAAGCATGCCGAAGACAGCACGTCGACGCCACGACTACACCGGCGCGAGCCAGCTACCCCAGGGCGTATTGCGCACGACGGTGAACACCGTGAGCAGCACGAGGATCACGCACAGGGTCGTCCGGCTCATCGCCCACGACCGGCCCGGCACCCCGCGCCAACGCCGCACGACCCACTCACACCACCACACCGAGAAACCCACGACCAGCGGCAGCAGGAACACATTGCTGTGCACCGCGTCCAGCACATGCCCCTCGGTCAGGTCGTGCATTCCGCGCAGGCCCCCGCACCCCGGACACCACCACCCGGTCAGGGCATAGAACGGACAGATCCCGTAGGACCCGGTCACATGCGGATCGTAGAAATGCACCAGCGCGGCCGCGGCCACCGCCGCACCCCCGATCACCGCCGGCGTCCCCAGCCCCCGCCACCCGGACGGAACCGCGATCGGCAGCACACGCGCGTTATCCACAACCATTCACGGTAATCGCTCCTCATCCACATCCGCCAGACTGCTCGGGACCGGCCGATCCCCACCCTCCGCGGTCGCCCACCCCGGCACATCTGCGACCGGCACCACGCCCGCCCCGCCCCGAGCCGCGGTACGAACCCGTGCCGGCGCGCTCGACGCCACCGGCGTCACGCTGCGGCAGGCCGGGCGGGCGCGGCGGCGCAGGGTCGTGGCGCGGTCGTTCACCGCGAACCCCGCATCCAACCGAACGTCAGGACTGCTGGGCGAAGCGCAGAGTGTTGCCGAAGGGGTCGGTTACCGCGAATCCGAGGCCGCCCGGGCCCTCCTCCGGCGGGCCGGGCCGGGCGAATCCGTACTTCTTGGCGGCGAGTTCGGTGTGCCAGCTGTGGATGTCGTCGACCGTTATCCACAGCACCGTGCCGGGAGTGCCGTCACCGTGATGTTCACTCACATGGACGACCGCGCCGGAGCGGGACAGCTGTGCATAAACCGGCAGACCGGGTTCGAAGCGGTGTTCCCAGTCGACGGCGAAACCCAGGTAGTCGCAATAGAACTGGTACGCCTTGGCCAGGTCGTAGATGCGCAGGATGGCGATCGGGGCGGCGAAGCTGATCGAGGCGGCCATGCGCCGATCCTATGACCGCCGGCCGTGCTGCGCGGTGATTCGTTCGCTGACCGGCGCGGTGAGCGCACCTGCGAGGATGTCGATGAGTTCGGTCCAGGCCGAGGTGTCGTCGGCAGCGACCACACCGTCCTGGACGGCGCGTTCATGATCTGCCAGCAGGGAGAACAGGACCGTGGGCAGGGCCCGTAGTCGGCGCATGCGCAGGGCGGCGGGCAGTTCCGGGAGGCCGCGGTCGAGGCGGTGCATGATCACCCGGACCGAGGTGCGGCGGGTGCCGTGCAGATTGGCCTCGTCGGTCACCGCCGGGTGGGTGCGGATCTGTTCCAGAAACCTTGCGTAATAACCGATTCCGTGTCGCGAACCGAGCTCGAACATGGGCACGACCAGCACCTCGAGCAGTTCGTGCACCCCGTCCGGCTCGTCCGCGGCGGCGCGTTCGGCGAGCAGTTCCAGCCGGCGCACCTCGAGGGTGACCATCCGCTGTGCGACGACGGCCTCGATCAGCCCGTCCCGGGAACCGAAGTGGTACTGCACAGCGGAGTTGTTCCGCTGCCCGGCCGCGGCCGCGATATCGCGCAGCGGCACCAGCTGTCCACGCTCGGCAATCAGCCTTTCTGCCGCGAGAAGGATCCGCTCGCGAGCTGTTATCTCTACCACAGGCAGCAGAATAACCACTCACCAGGACGAACGGAACAATCGCTTGACAATTAAGCAACTTCCCTTAAAGACTTTGTGACCGGAACCACACTATCGGTGTCGCCCCGCATATCCGGTGCGGCATCCCACCACGCCGGATACGCCGCACGGCGATCCACGAAGGAGGAGAACTCGATGATTCTGGACACCTTCCGGCTCGACGGCCGCGTCGCGGTCGTCACCGGCGCCGGGCGCGGCATCGGCGCGGCGACCGCGCTCGCCCTCGCCGAGGCCGGCGCCGATGTCGCGATCGCGGCTCGCACCGCCGGCCAGCTCGACGACGTGGCGGGCAAGATCCACGCCCTGGGCCGCAGGGCGATCACCGTCCCCTGCGATCTGTCCGACCTCACGGCGGTCACCGCACTGGCCGAAACCGCCGCGGCGGAATTGGGCCGGATCGATATCGTGGTCAACAATGTCGGCGGCACCATGCCGAACACCTTCATGACCACCACGCCGGAATTCCTCGAGGAGGCATTCCGCTTCAACGTCAGCACCGCACACGTGCTCACCCAGGCCGCGGTCCCGCACATGCTGCGCGGCGACGGCGGTTCGGTGGTCAATATCAGCTCGATGATGGGCCGTTCCCCCGGCCGCGGGTTCCTCGCCTACGGAACCGCGAAAGCCGCACTGGCGCACTGGACTCGGCTCGCCGCGACCGACCTGTCGCCCCGGATCCGGGTCAACGCCATCGCGGTCGGCTCGGTGCTCACCTCCGCCCTGGAGGTCGTCGCCCAGCAGCCGGAGGTCAAGAAGACCATGGAGGACGCCACGCCGCTGGGCCGGTTGGGCGAACCGTGGGAGATCGCCGCGGCGATCGTCTATCTGAGTTCTCGCGCGGGCGGTTACGTCACCGGCAAGGTGCTCGAGGTCGACGGCGGTATCGAGGCGCCGAATCTCGCACTGGGCCTTCCGGATCTGTGAGGAATTGCGATGACCTATCGCGTAGTGCAGTGGAGCACGGGCAATGTCGGACACTGGGCGCTGCGGTCCATCATCGCCCGGCCCGAGCTGGAACTTGTCGGGGTCTGGGTGTCGAGCGAGGCCAAGAACGGTAGGGACGCCGCCGAACTCGCCGGGCTCGACACCCCGACCGGCATCACGGCCACCACCGACGCCGAGGCGCTGCTCGCGCTCGAGCCCGATTGCATCGTGCACACCGCCATGGCCGACGACCGGCTGATGGAGGCGGTCGAGGATCTGAAGAGATTCCTGCGGGCCGGGATCAACGTCGTGTCGAGCAGTCCGGTATTCCTGCAATTCCCGTACGGCACATTACCTTCGGAAGTCATAGATCCGATCGTGGCGGCGGCCGAAGAGGGCGGGGCGTCGCTGTGGGTCAACGGAATAGATCCCGGCTGGGCCAACGACTGGCTGCCGCTACTGCTGACCAGCGGCAGTGAACGCATCGATCGCGTCGTCTGCTCGGAACTCATGGACTACTCCACCTACGACAATCCCAAGGTGCTGTTCGAGATCATGGGTTTCGGCAGTGCACTGGACGATCTGCCGCTGCTGTTGCAGCCCGGGGTACTCACTCTGGCCTGGGGCAGTGTGGTGCGTCAGCTCGCCGCCGCGCTGGATGTGGAATTGGACGAGGTGACACAGGATTTCGAGCGGATCGCGGCGCCGGATCCGATCGAGGTGGCCGGGCGGACCGTCGCGGCCGGAACCGCCGCGGCCCTGCGCTTCCGGGTCAGCGGAATCCGCTCGGGACGTGAGGTTTTCGTCCTCGAGCACATCACCAGGCTGCATCCCGGCCTCGCGCCGCAGTGGCCGCAGCCGGCCGGAAAGGGTTGTTACCGAGTCGAAGTCGAGGGCGAGCCCGACTACCGACTGGATCTGCAGCTCTACAGCGACGGTGACCACGCCCGCGCGGGCCTGGTCGGCACGGCCGCCCGCTTGGTGAGTGCCGTGCCCGCGGTCGTCGCGGCCCGGCCGGGCCTGCTCACCGCCATCGATATCCCGCTGACCACCGGTCGCGGGTTGGTTTCCTAGTCCTTCTCGACGTACCCGAATCCGGACGCCGGTGGTTGTCAGCGGCTCATTGCGTTCATCCACCGGCGCCGGGTGTATCCGAGACAGTGCGCGCTGACCCCGAACTGCGCGGCCGTGCGTGCACCATCCCTGATTCGAAGCCGCCCGCGTTGTGTATGGGGCTTTACAGCAAATGTGAGCGACAGCACATTTCGTATGCACACCTCGGAGTCGCCCCGCCCTGAAGGGCTCCTCCGGCCGGACCATCCGCTCGAGTCATCGATCAGCTATCGATACAGTCGGTATAGACCAAATGCCCAGCTAGGGCCCGGTGCCGCCGAGAATCCCCGCCGCGGAGAACGATTCGCGGCCCCGCCGAGGCGCGATGCGCCGCCTGTGAACGCAACATCCAGTTCATACTCACGTAACCTCACAAGCGGCATCCGGCGAATCGCAGCCATCACACAGACACCCCTCGCTGTAGCCGGCATCACAGGTACTGCGGCAGCGAAGCCGGCCCGGTCGGCCGATCGACCTGCCCCGTTCAGCGGCTGCGCCACCCGAATCAGCTCCTCCCACGGGCAAATCGGACGTTTCGACCAGCACCGTTGAGCCGCAATGTTTTTCGGCTCTCACGCCAGCATCCGTTCGGCTCACACACTCGGATGCCCTGCATTCCTACCGAATTGCGGTACCGTTTACCAGGAGTCCATGTTCGGATTCGGGCCGGTCAGGAGTACGCATCGTGGATGAGGGAGCAGGGTTCGACCCCACCGACTTACCGAGTTCGACGCGTGCGCGGGGGTGTTCGATCACCGAAGCACGTCGAATCGGGTTTGCTGTCGCATCGCCCGCAGGGCTGCGCTCGGCACGATGTTCGGCGCCTATCGGGCGCTGAGTTCATCTGGCGCGCACGAGGTCTGCTGATCGATGAGCATCGAAATCCCGCCCGGGTTGCAGTGGTTGTCGTATTTGGCTGGTTCGTCGTGGCCGAAGGGGGATGAGGATGCGCTTT
>CBJNFW010000064.1:0-32694 GCA_966435935.1 uncultured Nocardia sp. | reverse complement strand
GACTCCTGGTGGGGCCCCGGCTCCCTTTCCCATGCCGCCGACCTCCTGGACCGCTCACGCGGCCCCGCACCACGACCCGAAACCGCCGCCACCGAAAACTGATTTCCGCTCGACGCATATCGACACGAGACAGATGGGCCGTGAGAGCCTGTGTGCGACACGTCGATTGGACTTTTGCCCGTCCACTGTCCGCACACTCACCACGGCCGGGAACACGCGCGGCGCTCGGCGGATATGCGCGCACTGAACGATTCGGTCGCCGACGAGTGCGGCACGCGAGCCGGAAACTCCGGCTGAACCACTGTGCCCACACCCCGCAGGCCGGTCAGGGCACGAGATCGACGACACCTCTGCCGGTCTGCACATCGAACGGCACCGAGACCTGATCGTGGGCGATCAGCCAGTCGCCATCGATCCTGCGCATACCGTAGGTGACCCGGACCCACATCCCGGTTGCCGGCGTCCCCTGTTTCAGCGTGCCGTGCAGGCGGGCGAACCCGTGCCCGAACGCGACGTCAGCACCCACGGTGAATTCCAGATCTCGGATCTCGTAGGCCACGGTCTCGAAGAACAGGAACACCTTCGCCCAGTTCTCGAGTTTGGCCGCGAGCCCGACATGTTGCAGCGGCGGCTCGACATCGAAGGACACCACGTCGGGGGCATAGAGCCGCTTCAGGGCCTCGAGGTCCTTGGCGCGCAGTGCCTCCACGACTTTGTCGACGTGTCGGCGAAGCTGGACTTCGTCGGTCTCGGTGCGGTCAGTGCGTGATCGAAAGTCGTTCGGCGTCATCGTGATCGGTTCCTTCGGCGTCGATGGGCGGGGTATCGGGGAGGGGACGGCGCAGCGGAGCCAGGGCCGCACTCCAGGCGATGAGCTGGTCGAGCGTGTTGTTCAGCGCGGCGGCATGATGCTCACCCGGTGTGAAGGTGGTGTGGTTCTCGAAATCGGTGAGCAGCGAGATCGCGACCTGATGTCCCACATCGGCCATGCCCAGCGTGCTGCACACCGTCCGCAACTGCACGACGGCGCGGGCGCCGCCGCCCGCGCCGTACGAGACGAAGGCGACGGCCTTGTTCGTCCACTCGGTGAAAAGGTGATCGATGGCGTTCTTGAGCACTCCGGGAACGCCGCCGTTGTATTCGGGGGTCACCAGCACGAAGCCGTCGAACGGGGCGATCCGCGCGGCCCAGGCGCGGGTGTGTTCGTGGGTCGATGGGCCGAACATCGGCGGCGCGGGTTCGTCCAGATGTGGTAGCGGGTGATCGCGCAGGTCGATCAGCTCGAACTCGGCGTCCTCGCGCAGCGATGCCCTGTCCCGCACCCATTGCGCGATCTGCGGGCCTCTGCGGTGGGGCCGGGTACTGCCGAGGATGATTCCGATTCTGATCATTGTCCGAACTCCTGCTCTGCTGAGAACATCACGACCTTCCGACGACGCAGGCGCCGGGAATGTCAGGCCGCCTCACGAATCGGGCCGCTGATTCGTCGATTCGGTGAGGACACGAGGACCGAAGGAGCCGACCATGACCGATCCACACCTGCCGGTGGTCATCAGTGAACGCCGTCAGCTGCTCAACCTCGCCTACCGGCTGCTGGGTTCGCTCGCCGAGGCCGAGGACGTGGTGCAGGAGACCTACGCGCGCTGGTACGCGCTGTCCGAGCCGCAGCGGCAGGAGGTGGCATCGCCCGGCGCGTGGCTGACCACGGTCGCCAGCCGGATCTGCCTCGATCTGCTCGGCTCGGCGCGTGCGCGGCGGGAACGCTATGTGGGCGAATGGGTCCCGGAGCCGGTTCCTGGCCATGCGGACTGGTTCGGCGGGCCCACCCCGGTCGATCCTGCCGACCGGGTCACCCTCGACGAGTCGATCAGCATGGCCTTTCTGGTCGTACTGGATTCCATGACCCCGGCCGAGCGCGTGGCCTTCGTCCTGCACGATGTGTTCCGCTACTCCTTCGCCGAGGTCGCCGAGATCGTCGGGCGCACTCCCGCGGCCTGCCGCCAGCTCGCCTCGTCGGCCCGCCGCCGCTTGCGCACCGCGCGGGACGTATCCCCAGCCCAGCGCGCCGAGGTGGTCAGGAACTCCAAACACGCTTGGGAGACAACGGATATCGAGGCGCTGATCGGGCTGCTCGATCCGCAGGCGACGGCGACGGCCGACAGCGGCGGCCTGGCACCGGCGTTCCTGGACCCGATCATCGGCGGCGAGCGGATCGCCCACGCCTGGGTGCGGATCGCCGCGCGCAACTCCGCGGTGACTCTGCTCGAACGCACCGTCAACGGTCAGCCCGGCCTGGTGGCGCAGCTCGACGGCGCCATCGTCTCGGTCTACGCCTTCGACATCGCCGACGGCCGGATCACCCGCATCTGGGCGATCCGCAATCCGGAGAAATTGCGGTCCTGGACGGCCGGCTGAACCTCACCGGTTGGTTTCGGTAGTGATGTGTTCGAACAAGCCGGGCAGGATGCGGGTGCGCACCCCGGCCGCCCACGGTTCGTCCACCTCGCCGACGTCCAGGGCCGCAGCGTTGTTCAGCAGCATCCCGAACGCCAGGAACGACTTCACCGTCACCGGATCCAGGCCCGTGGTCTCGGCGACCGTGTCCCACATGCGGGCCATCCGCGTCCGCACCACCTCGCGCACCTCGCGATCCCCGCACGCGGCGAAACCCTGCAATTGCAGCAGCAAAGTGGTGCGCCGATCCAGCAGTTCGTAATACTGCGCGCCCATCAGCGTCAGCGCATCCAGCCCCTGCGCGTCGGCGGCGGCCTCGGCCATCGCGTCGGTGAACCTGTCGAACGCGTCGCCGACCAGCTCGAGGAACAGCGCCTTCTTCGTGCCGAACATCCGGAACACGTACGCCTGGGTGATGCCGGCCTCGTGCGCGATCGCCTCGATCGAGGCGCCGTGCAATCCGTGATCGGCGAATTCGACCGCGGCGATCCCCAGAACCTGTGCTCGCCGCTGCGATCCGCTCATGCGCTGTCTCACACCGGATATGTTACTGGTTACTAATCACTTACTTATAGGATGGTGGCCATGCAGAACGACGTCTGGGCCGGCTTGGCCGATCGTTTCGCCGAGGGGGCCTACGCCACCGTCAAGGGACGGGTGCGCACCTCGGTGATGCATCGGCAGTTGCTCGGCCACCTACCGCCGGCTCCGGCCCGGATCCTGGACGTCGGGGGTGGTGCGGGACATCAGTCGTTCCCGCTGGCCGAAGCCGGATACGAGGTGACGGTGCTGGATTCCTCACCGGCGATGCTCGACAAAGCACGCGCACGTCTCGCGGCGTTGCCCGAGCGGGTGCGCACACGAGTCGCCTTCGTCCAGGCCGAGGGCGAACACGCCGAGGATGCGGTGCGCGGGGAACGTTTCGCGGCGGTGCTGTGCCACGGCGTGCTGGGCTACCTCGACGAACCCGAGCCGTTCGTCGAACAACTGTGCCGGTGCGCGGCCGAAGGCGGAATCGTCTCGATCATGACCGCCAACGCGCACACCACCGCGGTTCAACCGGCACTCGAGCGGCGCTGGCACGATGCCCTCGCGGCCTTCGACACCCGGCGCGGGATCGGCGTGCTCGGATTGCCCGGCCGCGCGGACACTCCCGAGGAACTCGGCGACCTGCTGCGTGGCCACGGCGTGGAACCGGTGTGCTGGTACGGGGTGTGGCTGTTCGTGGACTGGCTGGAATTCAGCGGAGTCGAACTGGACCCGAACGACACCGAACAGGTCGCCGCCACGATCGCGGTCGAATACGAAGCGAGCCTGCGGGATCCGTACCGCGCGATGAGCCGGGTATTCCACCTGGTCGGACGCAAGACTTCGCGCTGAGCCTGCGCGCAATGGCAGTCGATCGTGAGCACCGGCCGAATCCGCCTGTGGCCCTCGGCTTCAGCCGATGCGAGTACCGGCCGCGGTCCCCGTCGCCGGGAAGCTTTGCCGACTCGGCGCGATACTCCCGAACTAGATCCCCTTCTACGGCAAGAACTCCGAGATCGCCTCGATCCGCCGCGATGTGGCAAAGCGTCGGTCGGAAGTGCCGCGCTCCCGATATTGCCTAGAGTTCGACGACGACCTTGCCCTGCACATGGCGACCAGCTTGGAGTTCGACGGCGGCGCGGATCCGCTCGACCGGAAAGCGTGCGGCAATCGGTACTCGGAGTTCATTTTTCGCGACCAGGCCAGCGATCTCTTCCAGGGTTCCGGGAGCGGCGTTGGCCCCGTTTGCCGGAGTGATTCCGTCGATCTGGGCGGCAATGGTGGTGATACGCGCGTCCGCGACGCCGAGTTCTCGTGCGACCTGCGCGGTCTCCGTCCCGTGCAGATCGATCGCCGCGGTGACACCGTCGGGAGCGAGGCCACGGACACGGTCGGCCAGTCCGTCGCCGTAGGGGACCGGCTCGGCTCCGAGACTGCGCAGGAAGTCCGCCGATGTCGCCGATCCCGTTCCGATCACCCGCGCCCCCGCCAGGCGCGCCAGCTGCACGGCGAACACGCCGACCCCACCCGCCGCGCCACCGATGAGTACCGTGTCGCCCGGTCCGGGATCGACGACGGCGAGAGCGGCGGCGGCGGTGCAGCCCGCGATCGTGAGGACGGCGGCGGTGCGGTCGTCGACGCCGTCCGGGGTGTGGTGGGCTTCGCCTCCCACCGCGATGGTCCCTGCCGCTTCCACGATCACGAAGTCGGCGACCGTGCGCGACAGCGCGCCGCCGAACACTCTGTCGCCGATCGCGAATCCGGTGACGCCCTGACCGACCTGGTCGACCACCCCCGCATAGTCGGTTCCGAACCCGGCGGGCAGGCTCAACCCGAACCGGGCGGCGGTTTCCGCGTCGGAGGTCATGAACCAGTCCATCGGGTTCAGGCCGGCGGCGGTGACTCGCACGCGGATCTGCCCCGCACCGGCCCGAGGCGCGGGCATCTCCTGGAGGTCCAGGACTTCGGGGCCGCCGAACGACTCGAGCCGAACTGCCCTGCTCGTGCTCACCGGTGCGTGAGCGTTGTTTTCCTGCATGTTGCTCAACTCCTCGACTCCGAGATGGCATCGAAACGGACTGCGCTTCGTTTACATCGGCCACGATAACATAACTTGAGCACGAGCCGTTTATGCTGAGGCGCGCGTCCGTGCGCCGCGCCCTGACGCGCGCCTCGACCGGGGACGAAGACGCCGTGGCGAATGTTGTATGGAAGCTCTTCTCGCACAGAGGGATTGCTCGGAGTCAACATGGGCAACCCGGTCGGCCCGACACCCTGCTCAGGCGAATCGCCCTGTGGCTGCCGACGCGGAAGCATCGGCGGGGGCGGCGTCAGCGCTGTACGGGGTGCACGGTGGTGATCCCGGACAGGACCAGATCGAGGCCGTCGAGAAACTGCACGCGGTCATCGTGCCCGCGTAGCTGACGGGCGACCGCGCGGGTGAACGGATAGTCCTCGGGATCGAGGTTCTCCCAAGCGGTCGCGATGGTGTCCAGAAAATCCGGGCGGTCCGGGCTGCCGGCGTTGCGGCCATTGGTGGCGTTCTGGCCCGCCGCGCCCAGGATGTAGTGCATCAACGCCGATGTCGCGGTGAACCAGGCCGCCTCGGGGACGCCGAGGGCGCTGATCTGGCGACCCAGGCCTTCGAACAGGCGCGGCGCCAGTGCCCCCGCGGGATCGTTCGCCAAATGCGCGGCCAATTGCGTTGCGAGCCAGGCATGTTCATCGATCGCGTCGAACAGGCCCAGCGCCACCGCGCGGATTCGATCGCGCGGGGCGCACGCCGATTCATCGGATCCGAAAGACAGTGCGTCGGTCACGACCGCTTCGGTGGCCGCGGCCAGGAGTTCACCCTTGTTCGCCACATGCCAGTAGATCGCGCCGGGGCCGGTGGCGAGGCGTTCGGTCAGGGCGCGGAACGTCAGTCCGGTTTCACCGGAGGTGTCCAGCAGCTCGATCGCGGTCGCGACGATGCGCTCCCGGGACAGTGCCTCGGTGCGCCGCAGTGATCGGGGAGTGCGCGTGGCCATACCGCCATCTTGACATGTCTGGAGCGTTGTTCCAACATGGAATGGCGTTCCATTGATGGAACGGCGTACCAGGAAGGTCGACGGACCACCATCCGAGCGGCCACACCCGGAAGGAGCCAGCGATGAACCCACCGATCACGATCATCGGCGCCGGAGTCGGCGGTCTGACCCTCGCGCGCGTGCTGCACGTCCACGGCATCTCGGCCACGGTCTACGAGGCCGACCCCTCACCCGCAGCGCGCACCCAGGGCGGGATGCTGGACATCCACGAACACAACGGCCAGTTCGCGCTCGCTGCGGCCGGACTGACGGAACAGTTCCGCGATCTCGTACTCGAGGGGCGCGAGGCGACGCGGGTACTGGCCCCCGACGGCACCGTCCTGCTCGACGAACCCGACGACGGCACCGGAACCCGGCCCGAAGTTCAGCGCGGCGACTTGCGCCGACTGCTGCTGGACTCGCTGCCCGAGGGCACCGTGCGGTGGGGCCGCAAGGTCACCGGCGTGCGCGCGGTGGGGCACGGCCGCCACGAGGTGATGTTCGCCGACGGCTCGGGCATCCGGACCGAATTGCTGGTCGGCGCGGACGGAGCCTGGTCGCGGGTGCGCCCGCTGCTGTCCGAGGCCACGCCCGAATACGTCGGCACCACCTTCGTCGAGACCTACCTCTTCGACGCCGATACCCGGCATCCGGCCGCGGCGAAGGCAGTCGGAGACGGAGCGCTGCTGGCCCCCGTTCCCGGAAAAGGCATCCAAGCGCACCGCGAGAGCGGCGGGACGCTGCACACGTACGTGGCGCTCTCGGTGTCACAGGAATGGTTCGCCGCGATCGATCTCACCGATCCCGCCGCCGCGATCGAGCGGATCGCGCGCGAATTCGACGGCTGGGCACCCGAACTCACCGCCCTGATCACCGACAGCGACACCGCGCCGGTGCTGCGACCGCTGTTCGCGCTGCCGGTCGACCACCGCTGGAGACGAGTGCCGGGCGTCACGCTGCTCGGTGACGCGGCGCATCTGTCCCCACCCAACGGCGAGGGCGCCAACCTCGCCCTGTACGACGCCGCCGAACTCGCCCGCGCACTTGCCGAACACCCCGACGACCCCGAAACCGCACTCACGACATACGAGCACGCCCTGTTCGCCCGCAGCGCCGACGAAGCGCGCGAGGCCGCGCGAGACTTCCGGCGCTGCTTCGGCGACGACACACCGCACAGCCTCCTCGACCTACTGACCGGAGCCGAGCGGGCCTGAACCGACCGCTGGCCATAGAACAAGCGAGATCTTTTGTCGGCCAATACTTCTCGCGACAAGAGCGGACCGGCGACGCGGATGGTGTCGGCAAGCGGATACGGCACACCCGGGAGCCGAGCGGTGTTGTCCTACGCCACGGGCGCAATCCGGCTTCGTGACCGCACCACAGGGCATCGAAAGTGACCGCGAGATCTGCTGCCTCGCAGTCGGTTCCGGAACGCATTCGACGCGGGAGCGCACTCGATGCGATCATGCGCGATGTGCAACCGCAGGGCTAGATGTGGGTCGGGGAGTCCTCGCGTACCGAATCCGCCGGGGCGTCGTCACGAGGGCGGGCGGTCAGCACCACCTGCGCGCCGCCCGCGGGGACGTGGGTGATGTTGCGGATGCGGACCTTCTCGCCGTGCACGCCCGGCGGCAGGGACAGGATGTAGCGCGAAAGTGCCTCGCGCAGTACGACCGTTCCCTCCATCAGCGAGAAACCCGCTCCGATGCAGCGGCGCACGCCACCGCCGAAGGGCAGCCACGTATTCGGGGCCACGCTGCCGTCCAGAAACCGCTCCGGGCAGAAGCGTTCGGGATCCGGATGGCGCTCCGGATTGCGGTGGGCCAGCAGGATCGAGGTGGACACCACCGTCCCGCCGGGCAGCCGCCAGCCGCCGATCGTCATCTCGCGGGTCAACTTCCGGCCCGCGCCGCCGATCACCGTGCGGCGGCGCATCGCCTCCTTCAGGACCGCCTCGAGGTATTTGTCGTCGCCGTCGAGCGCGGCCCGGTGTGCTCGGTTCTGCACGAGCGGGTCCGCGGCCAGCTCGTGGAACGCCCACGACAGCGCCGAGGCGGTGGTCTCTTGCCCGGCCAGCAGCAACGTCACGAGCTGATCGCGCAACTCCGCGTCCGAGAGCGGAGCGTCGGCCGCGTCCTCGCCGGACCCCACGGCCAGCAGGCGCGAAAGCACATCCGCGCCGCCGGTTTCCGGATCGTCGCGCCGGCGCGTGATCTCGCCGTAGAGCAACTCGCTCAACGCATCCTGGTTCTCCCGCATCCGCCGCCACGGCCCCAGGCTCTGCAGTCGCGGCCAGATCCCGCCGAACAGCATGATCGGGCTGATGTTCACGATGCGGCGCAACCGCGGTGCGAGCAGCTCGCGCCGGCGCGGATCACTCACGCCGAACACCACCCGCATGATCACCTCGAGGGTGAGCTCGTTCATCCGGTCCAGCGTGTGCAGGGCGGTGCCCGGCGTCCAGGAGTCCACGTGTTCGACGGCGATCTGCTCGACCAGGCCACGATAGCCGCGCAGGGCCGACGCGGCGAAGGCGGGCATCAGCAACCGGCGCGCCCGGGCGTGCTCGGCTTCGTCGGTCAGCAGCACCGAGTGCTCGCCCATGACCGCGCCCAGAACCCGATTGCCTTCTCCGGCATGCATATCGGCCGGATCGCCGGCGAACACCTCCCGGATGTGCTCGGGCCGGGAGAACACCACCAGATGCTCCGCGTACGGCGGCAGCAGGCGCAGGGTGAACACCTCGCCGTAGCGGGCCGACATCGCGGTGAGCAGCCGCGGGCGCGCCGTGGCGTACATCAAGGTCTGCAGCAGCCGCGGCAGCCGCGGGCCGGGGGGATATGTGGTGGTCACCAGCTCATGCCTTCCTCCGGGACGACGACCGGCGCGGGTCGACTACCACGGTACGTCGCGAGTGCCCAGCGCGTCGCCGCGGACCGGGCCTGGCGCTCCGCGACGCTTTGCGGACTCGATGAGCAACCGTGTGGCGACTGGTATTTCATCGCGATTTGCCTGATATCACTGCGAATCCCGACATCTCGGACGAACACATCGCAAATATTAGGCAACACAGCCCTTGTGCTCATATCCTGTCGCTATGCCCACCTTCCGAGTGGCCGGGCGCACCGATGTGTTCCTCGGTGAAGCCTGGCAGGCTGCAATGGCGATCGGCTGTACTTCGGTGGCGTTGGGGGTGGTAATGATGGTGTGGCCCAACAAATCCGGTCCGTTGTCGGAACTGCTGTTCGGCGTGCTGATTCTGCTGACCGCGGCCTGGCAGATGGTGTTGGCGTTCCGCGGGCGTATCCATACCGGGCTCAAGGTCGTGGAGTTCGGAACCGCGCTGGTGGCGGTGTTGTTGGCGATGTGGTGCATGCGCAGCGGCGACTGGGTGTCGCTGGTCGCGCTGTGGGTCGGCCTCGGCTGGGTGATCCGCGGCATCGTCCAGGCGACGGTCGCGGTGTGGTCGGACCAGTTGCCCGGCGCCGGCCGTCAGGAAATCGCCGGGCTGCTCACGCTGCTGGCCGGTCTCGCGGTGATGATCTGGCCGATCGACACCCTCGACGCGCTGGCGGTCCTGGCCGGAGTGTGCCTGATCCTGCTGGGAATCAGTGAGATTCGCATCGCCACTCGCATCGCCCGGCCCGAAGCCACCCCCGAGCAGGTCGGTGTCCAGGGGTTGTTGCGCTCACAGTCCTGAGTGCAGCCGATACCCCTGCCGCGCAGGCGAATTCGATAGGTCTGAATCATGTGGCAGGGCCGTCGTACGGCGCGCTGTACGGAGGCCGGCCGAACCGTGACGCGCGGGACCGGTTGCGCGGCAGAAGAATACCCGAACCCGTCGCAGCCGACGGAATCCGCCTCGACGCTGCCGTCGGCGAAGCGGGCGGCGAGTGGAATCCGGTGACGGATACAGTCCCCGCATCCACCTGCCGCGTGCCCCGTGGCCCGCTGCGCCGCGCCGCTGTCCGATGAAATGCCGACGTGCCCGCCATCGACACACCCGCGATGGCATTTGCTGGCACTGCCAGCAAATGCGTCGTCGATGATCGGCGGCAAGGGCGATCGGCAAACCTTGTCGAACAAGCTGCTGCAGGGCCCTGGCGGGGGTGTGCAACGGGCCCGGTATGCGGTGTTCATCGCCACGTCGTCGACATTGCCGACCGGCGGGGCCGGGCGCAGAATCGGAAGCGGGATAACACCTCGAACTTCGGTATCGATATCCCCGTGTCGCTGTCGACCCGCCGCACCGCCCGCCCGGACCACCGCTCCGGGAATCCGGGCGGCGGGTCAGCGGCCCGTGGCGAACACCTGAAGGCCTCGGGCGAGCCGGCTGCTGGCCGAGGCGATCACCGTTGACGGGAGGAAGTAACCGATGGTGGGTAGAACGACGATTCTCACGGTGGCGCTGGTCTGCGGTGCGGTGGGTGCGGCGGCGGGATGTTCGTCCGCCTCGACCGGGACCGCGGCGACCGGCACGAGTACGGGAGCGTCCGGCGCGGTGACGAGCGTGGCCGACCCGTCGGTCGCGACGGGGAATCCGTCCACAACGTCCGAACCTGGTGGGGCAGTGGGGAATTCGGTACATCCGGCGGCGATCTCGCCGTGCGCGGGCGGTCAGGTGGTGGTCAGCGGCAAGGCGCTGGGCGCGGCCATGATGCATCGCGGCGTACAACTGACCTTCGCCCTGGCGCCGGGCGCCGCGCCGTGCACGCTGCAGGGCTATCCCGGCGTGGACACCGGCGCGGGCGGACCGGTCGTGCATGCCGCGCGCACGCCCACCGGATATATGGGCGGGTCCGGTGCGAGCGCGCTGGTGACCGTGCGCTCCGACAGCCCGGCGCATGCCATCGTGGAGGCCACCGCGATGGGGGCCGGCGGTGGCGAATGCACCATGTACTCGACACTGCTGGTCACCCCGCCGAACACCACCGACACCCAGACCGTCGCGGTCGGCATCAACGGCTGCGAGTTGCAGGTGCATCCGATCACAGGCTGAGGCGCACCGCGGTGACGCACCGGGCCGGGAACCCGGCGGCGCCGGTCGCGAATGCGCGCGATGCACCCCGGCAGCGTCTGCGGCAATGCCCTCGGCGCACGGTGACTCGCCGCTCGCACGCGGCATTCGGTCTGGTGATCGGCCATGGGGCACAGACGATCTACGGGGCCCGGTCGGCGTGGGCGATGCCGTCCAGCAGGGCGGCGAGTCCGAAGGCGAAGCTGTCCTCGGGAGTGGCGTCGGTGTCCTGGTGGATGCGGCGGGACAGGTTCGGATGCTCGCCCGCGGCCAGGACGGAACGAATGTATGGGGCCACGACCCGGCGCCACTGATCCTCGGTCAGGCCGGTGTGCCGGTGCGCGCGCTGCTCGGCGAGCTGGCGGGTGGTCGCGCCGAAGATGTACGCGCCCACGGCGTCGACGATTCTGGTGGCGCGCGCGATGTCGGGGGTGAGTTCGGCGGCCGCGGCGAGCGCGAACTCTTGTTCCCGCAGCGAATTCGGGCCCAGGGCCGGACGCCCGGCGATCTGCGGGCCCAGCCACGGATGCCGCAGCAGGGTCGCGCGCAGATGATGTGCCAGTGCGGTCAGATCCGCGCGCCAGTCCCCGGTTCGCTCGGGTAGGGCGCGTTCGCCGCGCACCCGGTCGATCATCAGGTCGATCAGGTCGTCGCGACTGGTCAGTGCGCGATACAGCGAGGCGGTACCCGAACCCAGCGCCGCGGCCACGCGCCGCATCGACACCGCCTCGAGTCCGTCGGCGTCGGCGATCGCGACGGCCGCGGTGACGATCCCGCCGATATCCGGGCCCTGCCGCCGGGGTGCGCGGGATTCGCGCATCCACACCAGTGTCGGGTGGCCCTCGGGCATCGGAACTCCTCCTCACCGCCGATGGGTGGCACTGCCGCCGCCGTTATGGCTACAGTGTATCCAAGAGCGAACAGTGTATCCGTAAGGGGTGGCCGTGACCGATCAGCGCGTTCTCATCGTGGGCGGCGGCAGCGTCGGGCTGGCCGCCGCGGTATTCCTGACCCGGCACGGCGTCACGCCGCTGGTGCTCGAACAGCAGCCCGGGATCTCGGTACATCCGCGGGCGACCGGCCTCGGGCCGCGCACACTGGAATTTCTCCGGCAGGCCGGACTCGAGCGCGCGGTGGACGACGTGGCGGTCGACATGTCCGCGGGCGGGGCGGTCAAGATGTCGATGCACACACTCGCCTCGGCGGATCTGTCCGGTGATACGCCCGGATTGATCGTGGGAACCGCTGGGCGCCTGGATGATTACGGTCCGGCGCGGGTGCGCGGGGTCTGCCCGCAGCATCGCCTGGACTCGGTCCTGCTTCCCGCGGCCCGCGAAGGCGGTGCGCGCGTGCGGTTCTCGGCGCGGGTGCGCGAATGCGCGATCGAATCCGGGGGAGTGGCGGTCACTCTGGACACCGGCGAGAGCATTACCGCGGACTACCTGATCGCCGCCGACGGGGTACGCAGTACCGTGCGCGAGGGCCTGGGCATCGGCGTCGGCGGACCCGGGGCGCTGGGTGAGCCGACCGTGAGCATCCTGTTCCGCGCCGATCTGACCCCGTACACCGGCGACCGTCATTTCGTGAACTGCACCATCACCAACCCCGACGCACCCGGATTGCTGGTGACCGTCGATGGGGAGAAGGAATGGATATTCCATGCCAGCGCCGACGGAATATCCGATGTGGCAACGCATTTCACCGCCGAGCGGTGTGGTGAGCTGATTCGCGCGGCGGTGGGTGACGCGACGCTGCGGATGGAGATCGTCAGCGTGCTGCCGTGGCGGCCGCGCGCCTGTCTCGCCGACCGGTTCGGGCTCGACCGGGTGTTTCTCGTCGGCGATGCCGCGCACACCGTCCCGCCGATCGGTGCGTTCGGCCTGAACACCGGCATGGCCGATGCGCACAATCTGGCCTGGAAACTGGCCGCGGTGCTGCGCGGGGACGCCGGGCCCGCCCTCCTGGACACCTACGAGGCCGAACGCCGGCCCGTCGCGGCGATGACTCTGGCCCAAGCCATGATCCGGCTCGCCGACCCGGCGTTGCACTGGGACCCCGCCGCCGCCGAACGCCGTGCGGCGGCCGGGGCGCTGCACGCACCCGTGGTGCACCTGGGCTACCGCTACGACTCGGCCGCGGTGATCGATCCGCAGCCCGAATTGCCTTCCACCGAGGATGTATTCGCCGATCTGGATGGCACGCCCGGCTCGCGCCTGCCGCATCATCGCCTGCCCGGTGGCGCCTCCACCCTGGACCTGATCGGCGCACACTGCACCATTCTGGCCACCACCCACCGCTGGATCGCCGCGGCCTCCGACGCCGCGGACCGCCTGGGCCTCCGACTCGACGCCTATGTGATTCCCTTGCCGCACAACGAGGTCCGCACCTGGTCCGAAGCAGTGGGGATTCAACCGGACGGGGCACTGCTGGTCCGCCCCGACCAGATCATCGCGGCCCGCATCCCCACCACCCCACCCGCACCCGCGCACCAGCTCTCCCGGATGCTGACCCGGATCCTCGCCCGCTGAAACAGGCTGGGTGCCTTAGCTATTGCGGTGTGGCCCCGGCCTGGCTGCGCTATCGGGCTCCGGTGGGGTGGGTTCGCGGCTTCCACTGCCACCGGTGGTCGAGCGAGGCGACGCGGGCAGCCGTCCGGCCGGATCCCGTGCGCGCATCGGCGCTCGGCATGTCGGCAAAGCGGACCGGTTTCCCGCGTCGCGCGCTCACCAGGCGACGGTGCGCCCGAGGTAGTCCAGGAACTGGAGCCCGCCGTTGCCGTATTGCGCGTCGATGGTGCTGACCAGGTTCGGGATACTTTCCCCGATGGTCAGGCGTGCGCCGGGGCCGCCGAGTTCGGTCCGCACCCAGCCCGGCGCCATCAGCAGCAGGGTGCGCGGGTCGTCGCCGTGGCGGGCGGCGTAACTGCGCATCAGCTGGTTCAGTGCGGATTTGCTGGCGCGGTAGATCTCGAAACCGCCGCGTTCGTTGTTCGCGATACTGCCCTGGCCCGAGGACATGACCGCGAGAGTGCCCTGCGGCGGGACCAGGTCACCGAGAATCTCCAGCACGCGCATCGGGCTCAGCGCGTTGGTGAGCATCAGGCGGGTGAACTCCTCGGTCGTGACATCCGCAGTGGTCTCCTCGGGGGCGTTGGTGACGCCCGCGTTGACGAACAGCAGATCGAAACGGTGTTGCCCCAAGCGATTTCGCAGGGCATGGATCTGTTCGGGAACCGTGATGTCGAGGTGTTCGATCTCGAGCCGCCCGCCGGCGGCATCGCGCAGCTCGTGCAGCGCGGTACGGCCGGTGCCGCGCACGGTCGCCACCACGCGCGAGCCCCGGTCCAGGTAGTGCGCGGCGATCGCATGGCCCAGACCGCGGGAGGCTCCGATGAGCAGAACGGTCGTATGCGGCGAGGTCTCGGTCAACGTCGCTCCTCTGCGTCACCGGGCCGGTCGGATACGGTGGCGAGGCCGTAGAGCGCATCGGCGTTGGCGTGGGCGATCTTTCGGCGATCCTCGGTATCGGGGACGGTGTCCAGGAACTGCCGGACAGCCGTCGGCCCGAGGCGGTGGAAGGGATAGTCGCCGGACAGCAGGATGCGGTCGGCGGTGGTGAAGTCCAGGGCGTGGCGCAGCAGGTGCGGGGTCAGCATGCCGCTGGTCGCGATATACACGTTCGTGCGGACGTAGTCCGCGACCCGGCGATCCAGATGGGTGGCGACATTCGAGAGGCTGTCCACCCGGTCGAGCCAGAACAGCAGCATCTCACCCCAGTGCCCCAACACGATTCGCAGATCCGGGTGGCGGTCGAACGCGCCGCTGAGGATCAGTCGCAATGCCGCGAGCCCGGCCTCGGCATGCCAGCCCCAGCCGAAGGTCGCCAGCGCCAGATCGAGCGTCTCGCCCAGGCCGCGATAGGACGCCTCGCGCACCGCATCGGGCGGGATCTGCGGATGGATGAACAGCGGGCGCGCGCGGGCGGCCGCGGCGGCGAGCACCTCGTCGTAGGCGGGATCGTCCAGCGGACGGTCGCCGCAGCGGCCGTAGGCCATGATTCCCACGTGCGCGGCCGAGGTCGCGGTGCGTTCGAGTTCCGCGGCCGCGGCGGCCGGATCGGACATCGGCAACGTCGTCATCGCGCGGAATCGGTCCGGATGACGGCCGACCGCGTCGGCGGCACGGTCGTTGGCCTCGCGGCACAGCGCCACGGCCTCGTTCGGCGGCAGGCCATAGGTTCCAGGCGGGGCCAGGGAGATGATCTGCAGATCCACTCCCGCGGCGTCCATCGCCGCGATCCGGTCCGGGCCCAGGTCGAACAGTCGCTCGAGAATATCGCCCCGGTCGTTGAGAACCACGCTCGGATCGAGTCCGCGGGCTCGTACGGCCCGATCGATACTCTCCGTGGTCCAGTGCTCCTCGATGGTGACGACTCTCATCGCACTCCTTCACTCATCGCTTGTTGAGCGAGCCTAACAGATTCGCTCAACGCATGTAGAGTGACGAGGTGGACGAACCGACGACACGCGCGGCCCGGCGTGCGGCCACCGCGCAGCGCATTCTCAGCGCCGCACAGGCCGAATTCGGCGAATACGGACTCGAGCGTGCCACCGTGCGCGGTGTGGCCCAGCGCGCTGGGGTCGACCCGTCCCTGGTTCTGCAGCACTACGGCTCGAAGATGGGCCTGTTCGCGGTCGCCACCCAACTGCACCGCGGCGACACCGACGACCTGGATGCCGCCAGCACCGCTCAGGACGTGGCCGAGCATCTGTTCGACATCCTCGGCGTCCGGCTGAACACCCCGCCGCCCGAGGCGCGTGCGCTGGTGCGTTCGATGCTGACCGCACCCGAGGCGACGGCCGCGATGCGCAATTTCCTCGACGAGCGCGTGCAGAACCTCGCCCGCGCCGACGACCGCCCCGACGCCGAACTGCGCGCGGCCCTGACCGTGAGCAGCATCCTGGGCCTGACCATCGCCCGGCACTTCCTGGAACTCGATGCGCTGGAGGACATTTCCGAGGAACAGATCGATACGGTGCTGCGCCCGTGGCTGACCGCCGCGCTCGTCGCGTCCGCCCCGCCGGCCCGGTCCTGATCCGAACCGGTGCCGGCGCTGTGTGCGTCAGCCCTTGCCGCGGCGGCGGGCGCGGGCACGAGTGATTGCCACAGCGGTCGCCGCGACCGTGCGATCGCTGTCGGTGGCGAGGCCGGTCAGTGCCGCCCGGGCCGCGTCGCCCGGAACCTCGGCCAGCGCCTGCGTGATTCGCAGACGCGCCGCGGGGTCCGCGGTGCGGTCGAGTTCGGCCCGCATATCCCGCACGAGATCCTCCACGCGGGACGTGGCACGGGCGAGCGACCCCAGCACCTCGGCCGCCTCGACATCGGAACGACCCGCGACGACCATCGCGAGCAGTACCGGAATCGCCTCGCTGACCTGCCTCGAACCCAACGCCAGCGCGGCGCGTTCGCGGACCGCCGCATCGGCGTCGTGCAGAGCTCGCCGCAGCAACATGGTCGCCTCTGCGGTGGGCACCGCCGCGATCGCCAGGACCGCGCGGCGGCGGGTCTCGATCTGCCGCGCATCCAAACCCGCGGACAGCTCGCGCAATCCGGCGCCGGCGGCCCGGGCCAGCGACCAGCGCAGCGCCCCGGCCACATTCGGGTCCTCCTCCGACAACGCCGCCTGCGCCACCGCGGCCATCGGCAGCGCCGCGTTCTCGTACTGGGACAGCACGGCCTGCTGGCGGTGGTTGCCGGATTCCGATTCCAGCCCGCGCAGCAGCGCGACGATGGTCGTGACCTGGTCCCACTGCGCCGGTGCCGCGGCATCGACGCGCTCGAGGTTGCGCAGCAGCTCCTGCTCGGTGGCGATCCGGGCCCGGGTGTGCTCGATCAGCTCGCCGACCAGCGCGGCCGGCGCGAAATCGGGCTCGTCCAGCGCGCGTTTGGCCTCGTGCAGCGAAAGCCCAAGCGTGCGTAGACATTCGACGTGGAAGAGGCGACGCAGATCATCGGCGGAGTATTCGCGGTAACCGCCGACGGTACGGCCGGTCGGGCTCACCAGACCCACTGCGTCGTAATGACGCAGCATGCGCGTGCTGATACCCGATTGCCGCGACACCTCACCGATCAACATCCCATCGCCTCTCCCGAACATCGAAAGCCTATGCGCCCGAACCGGTTACGGACACCCGTCTGGCCAGCTCCAGCGCGGGCGCGAACCCGCTGTCGGGATCGCGGCGCAACCGGTCGGTGGCCTGCGCGTGCGCGCGAACCCTGGGGTCGGCATGTCGTGCGGCGGCGGCCAGAACCGCCGTCGCGTGCTCCCCGAGTGCGGCGAGCGCACGGCTCAGTCCCAATTGCACCGGCGGCTCACCCCGTCCCAGCGCCGTGGCCAGATCCGCGGCGAGCGCACCCTCCGACCCTGGCGGAACGAGAACCACCGCCGCGCGCCACGCGCTCAGAGCGACCTCGTCGTCCGCGTCGTGCAGCAGGCGCGACACCGCGGTCCAGGCGCCGCGGTCCCCGATCTTGGACAGGGTGTGCAGCGCCTGACTGCGCGCCTGAGCCGTGGCGGACCCGAGTTCGGCGATCAGTCCCGGCAGCGCGACCTCCGCAGGCAACCGGCACAACGCCCAGGTCAGCATGTCCCGGACGAAGAAATCAGGTTCGATCGCGCACCGCGCGATGAGGATTCGCACCAGGCGCGGATCACCCGGCGTCCCCGCGGCCAGCGCCGCGCGCAGCCGCACCGAGGACTCGGCGTGGGAGAGGGCAGCGATGAGGCGAGCGTCCGGCTCGCCGTGGATGGTCGTAGTCACGACAACCACCTCCTTCGCCGACCATTGGAGTCCTTGTCACAGTGTGAAGGTCAAGCCGTCGTGTGCGAGGTAGGCGTCGAGCTGGGCCGCACCGGCCAGCAACGCGCGGGCGCGGGCGGTCAGCCGCTCCTGCCAGGAGTCGAGGAATGCGCTCAGCGGCGCGGCGCCACCGGCGTCGCGCAGCGAGTCCAGGAACCGCGCGACCTGGGGCAGCGGATATCCGCCGCGACGCAATTCCCGTGCGATCTGCGCATCGCGCACACAGTCCGAACCGTACCGCCGATACCCCGTCGCCGGATCGCGGTCCGGGCGAACGATGCCGTGCGATTCCCAGGTGCGCAGCGTGGCCGAGTGCAGGCCCAGCCGGCGAGCGAGTTCGCCGACGGTCAGCGGCTGTCCCCGCAGCGGAACCGGTGCCGTGCCGGACAGTGCGGTCAGAGCCGAAGCGACCTCGGTGCGGGTCTCGCGTTCGGCGATCAGCGCCGCATGCGCGGAATCGATGAGCCGGTAAGCGGATTCGAGGCGACCCTCGTTGACCGCGCACATGATCTCCGCCGCCTGTTGATGTCCGTGACCGCGGCGCAGGGCCAGAAATGCGCGCAGCGCCTGCGCGTGTATCGGGGTGTAGCGGCGATGGCCCGACGGGCTGCGTCCGGCCACCGGCAGGATTCCCGCCTCGTCGTAATTGCGGATCGCCTGTGCGGACAATCCGTGTTCGCGGGCCAGGTCGACGGGTCGCAGCATGCACCTCCGATTGAAGTTTTTCCTCGAAATAACCAGGTGGAGTTCATCGAAATCTCACTCGATTCTTCAACGATATCGTCACAGGGGAAAGCTTCCGGAAAGGGGATTGTCATGTCCACAGCCGCCGCACTTCGCACGATCGGCCGCCCACTGGACGATTCGGCGAGTCTGGGCCGCGCCCTGGACGAGTTGCTCGGCACAACAGCCGAACCGCCCGCGCTGTTCGCCCTGGGCGAGCCGGTGCACGGCGTAGCGGCATTCCCGTTGCTGCGCAACGAGGTCCTGGCGCATCTGGTCGAACGGGGATATCGCTCGATCGCACTCGAGACCGACGTGCTGGCCGCCTCGATGGTCCAGGATTACGTCGACGGCGCGGACGTCGATATCGATACCGTCCTGGCCACCGGGTTCAGCCACGGATTCGGCGGCATTCCGGGCAATCGTGAACTGCTGCGGTGGCTTCGAACGCACAATGTCACTCGTGCGCCGCGCGACCGGGTGCGGTTCCACGGCTTCGACGCGCCGGTGGAATTCTCCGCCGCCCCGAGCCCGCGCCGCGCGCTGTGCGTGGTCCGCGACCATCTGCCCGAGGCGCTGCGACCCGCCTCGGCGCGGCGGCTCGACGAACTGGCCGGCCCGGACGCCGACTGGTCCGCCGAAGCGGCCATGTTCGATCCGGCCGCATCGATCGGCGATTGCGCGCGGGCCCGCGCCCTGCGCGTCGTCGCGGACGACCTTCTCAGCGCACTGCGCAGGGCAGCGCCGAGCCTGCGTGCCGCCGATCCGCGAGAACACGAGCGGGCCGCGGCGCACGCCCGCGCCGCGCTGGGGCTGCTGCGCTATCACGCGGTGATGGCCACTCCCGCAGCCGATCGCATCGCGAACCTGGGCAGCGTGCGCGCGGAGATGATGGCGGAGAACCTGTTCGCGATCCTGGCCGCGGAACACCGTCGCGGCCCGAGCCTGGTCTTCGCGCACAACGCGCATCTGCAGCCGGCGCGGTCCCTGATGTCCACGGAGGGGGACGGGGTGAGCTGGGGCAGCGCGGGCGCCCTGGTCGGGTCGGTGCTCGGTGACCGCTATCTGGTCGTGACCACCGATGCCGCGCGTCCCGGCGAACCGGACACGCTGCAGGGCGTACCCGCGACGGACACCACCCGGCGCGTCCTGTTCCCGGCAGCGGCCCTGCGAGCCGCGCTCACCGGTCCGCTCGCGGCCACCGAACCCCTTGTGCCCGGCCACATTCCGCTGCGGCAGGACGACATCGACTCCGCCGACGCACTGTTGCTCACCGCCGTCGACGGAGAGCAATATCGGTACTGGTAGCACAGCGGGATCAGGTCATGCTCAAATGCCGTAGCCGCGGCCACATCTCGGACCACGACTCGTGCGGCCCCGTGCACCACCACACCTTCTGACTCGAATCATCGCCGATCATGGTGCGGCACTGGTCGAAGCGGCCCCGCAACTCGTCGATGTCCGACCCGACGTACAGCACACTGCGCGCGGAATCCGGTGGGGCGGGGAAGTATCCGTACGCGCGGTTGCTGCTGTACGCGGGAGGCAGCCCGGCGCGGGCGTACACATCGATATAGGCGGCGACGATGTACGACTGCCCCATGATGATCGTGTCCCGGCGATCCTGCTCGGGCAGATCGTGATAGGACTTCGCGGCTCGCTGCGCAATCGTCTGTGCCGCACCAGGCTCGGCGGCCGAACCGGAGATCGCCACGATCCCCGCGGCCGCGGCGGCGCTGAGCGCGTACGCGGGCCACGCTACCCATCCCCAGCGGCCGCCGGCCAGTCGGCGCCGCTGGAATCCGAGCGCGCCCGCCGCGCACAGCGGCGCGTAGATGCCGTCGAGGTAGTACGGGCGCCCGACCGTGACGACGAAGAAAACGAACAGCACGATCGCCGCGACTCCCAGGAAACGATACGGACGCTGTTCCGGAGCCCGCAACAGCCGCCACAATCCGTACAGCGACAACGCCGTTCCGGCCACACCGCCCACCGTGATCAGCGACAACGTCACGCCCGGACGTCCCCCGTACAGCGCCGCGGCCTCCGAGGCCACCACCGAACCCATCCGCAACTGCGGCCAGCCGTTGTGCGCCTGCCACAGCAGCGTCGGCGCGGCGAGCAGCACCGCGATTCCCGCCCCGGCCCACAGCAGGGGGCGGTGCAGCAGCTCACGTGGCCCGAATATCGCCGCTGCGGCCAGCAGTACCGCGCACAGCAGCAGCACCTGGAACTTCGTCTCCGCGGCCACTCCGGCGACCACGCCGACCAGCAGCAGCAACCGATCCCGGCGAACCCGCACCCACCGCACCAGCAGCCAGATCAGCGTCAGCCACTGGACCGGTTCGAGTGTGTACGGGGTGAGCCAATGCCCGACCAGATTCGCCCACAGCGCGGTCGCCTGCGCCCCGGCGGTGAGCAGTTGCGCGCGCCGGTCGCCGCCGAATTCCCGCGCGATCAGCGCCGCGAGAAGCACCGCCGCCGCGGTGGCCAGCACAGCCGGAATCCGCAGCAGCACAAGCGAACCCGGTGTCAACCGATCCAGCGCACCCGCCAGCGCCGGAACCAGCGGCGGCTGGTCGGCCGACCCCCACGCCAAGTGGGACCGGCCGATCGCCACCATGTACGCCTCGTCGAACCAGTAACCGCCGCGCACACTGCACACCAGATGAACCACACCAACAACCCCCGCGACCGCGCCGACCGCCCATCCGGCGAACGCGGGCACCGCCGGGGCACGGGTCTCGGACCGCACTGTGAGCTGCACCGCCGAACCTCCCTCGCGCGAACTCCTCCTGCCCGATCCTGCCCGGCTCGGGCAGCCGGGCACATCACCCGGCACACACATCCGTGATGCGACCGCAGGACCATGCTGGGGGAGGCGGCTCATCCTCGCGGATGAGAGCGACTACGACCACCCGAGCCGCAGGATGGCCGCGCACGACGCAGACCGCCCGCGAAGTGCGGTACTTCGGACCCGGCCGCGGAGTCCGGTGACGACGAAGCCGCGTTCAGCGATGTTCCACTGGCCGGGGTTTGCCGGCGGCGGCGGGTGGACAGACTGTCGGTGATGGCGGATGAGATCGAGTGGTTGCTGCTGGTGTATCGGGAGCCGACGGGACTGCGGGCGGCGGTGTGGCAGCGGCTGACAGGGCTGGGCGCGGTGTAACTGCAGAACTCGGTGGCGGTGCTGCCCGCGGCGGCGCTGAGCGCGTACGCGGGCATTGCGGTTGCTGCGCAACGATATTCGCGAGATAGGCGGCAGCGGGCAACTCTTGCGCGCGGACGCGCCGGCGGAACAGGAGGAGATCGTCGCGGCGGTGAACGCGGCCCGCGATGAGGAATATACGGAAGTCGCGTCTCTCGATGCCGGGACTTCCCGGCCGAGATCGCGAGGGAGACCGCGGCGGAGAAGTTCACCTATGCCGAGTTGGTGGAAAACGACGAGGAGCTGACCATGCTGCGGGCCTGGTTCGGCAAGATCCGCGCCCGCGACTGGCTCGCTGCGGCCGGAGGGTCCGCGGCGGAGGAGGCGCTCGCTGAGTGCGTCGCGGCACTGGAAAGGTTCCCCGAACGGGTATGTGCGGCCGAGCCGGATCAGCCTTGATCCTATATTTATAACGATCGTTATGCTCAGATGATGACGACCGATAATCCAACCGAGCGGCAGGTAGGCGAAGGGTCGGGCCCGAATCGGTTGTCGCCGTTGCGGTTCGTGATGGCCTTCGGCGTGGTGAGCATGTTCGCCGACTTCGTCTACGAGGGCGCACGCGCGATCACCGGCCCCTATCTGGCGACACTGGGGGCGTCGGCGGCGCTGGTCGGTTTCGTCACCGGTGCGGGTGAAGCCGTCGCGCTGGTATTCCGGCTGTTCACCGGGCCGTTGTCGGACCGCACCGGCCGGCGGTGGGCGCTGTCGATCACCGGGTACGCGCTGACGGTGGTGTCGGTGCCGTTGATGGGATTGACCACATGGCTGTGGTCCGCTGCGGGATTGGTGATCACCGAGCGGTTCGGCAAGGCGATACGCACCCCGGCCCGGGACACCATGCTGGCCCAGGCCAGCAGCGCCGGACTCGGCCGCGGACAGGCGTTCGCGGTGCACGAGGCCCTGGACCAGTCCGGCGCCCTGCTGGGGCCACTGCTGGTCGCGGCCATGATCGCGATCTCCGGATATCGGGCCGGATTCGCGGTTCTGGCCATTCCCGGCGCGCTGGCCATGCTCACCCTGGCTTGGTTACGCCGTGCCGTTCCCCGGCCGGCCGGCTACGAAAAATCGTCCCACCGCAGCGGCGGCGCCGTGGCGGGCATCGATGCCCGGCTGCCGGGACGGTTCTGGTTGTACGCGGCGTTCACCGCGGTCTCGATGGCGGGGTTCGCCACGTTCGGGGTGCTCTCCTTCCACATGCAGTCCCGCCACGTGCTGCCCGACGGGCTGATCCCGGTCACCTACGCAGCGGCCATGGGCGCCGCCGCGCTGGCCGCCCTCGGGTCGGGTTGGCTCTACGACCGGATCGGATTGCGGGGCCTGGTGATCGCACTGCCGCTGTCAGCGGTGGTGCCGCTGCTGTCGTTCTCCACGGCACCGGCTTCGGTGTGGGCAGGCGCGGTCGTGTGGGGTGTGGCGATGGGCATCCACGAATCGACCCTGCGCGCCGCGGTCGCCGACCTGGTGCCCGTGCACCGGCGGGGCACCGGATACGGGGTCTTCACCGCTGTCTACGGGCTCGCGTGGCTGGCCGGGTCCACCCTGATCGGCGTGCTCTACGCTCACTCGGTCACCGGGGTCGTCGTGTTCACGATCGCCACCCAGGTGATCGCGCTGGCGTTGTTCGTGCCATTGACCCGTGGCCGCATCTCCCGGTGACACGAAATATGCTGCGCAGCAACATAGCCGAGCACATTCGGCACCGAGCCGTCGCCGGAACCGGGGGCTCGTGCTGTGGAGTTACTCCGGACAAGCGGCTTTTCCGAGTGCGGCGACTCCACGAATTATCTGCGACAGCGCTGAGCGGACTCCGCTGAACGCGACGGGACCGGTCTTGGGACAGGTGCGGGCGGCGCCGGTGCGGAGGCCTGGCCGAGAAGCACCGATCTCGTCATCCGGCTTGTGCCGCAGGTTCGTCGCAGACGATGCCCCAGATGAAGGTGGCGGTGGACTGAGCCCGAGCCATGTTCGCCCGGCAGGACGTCCGACCGGCATGTTCGGTCAGTGCGCGGCCACGTGCACGCGGACCATCGGGAGGGTGTCGACCGGCGCGGCGGTCGCGCGTTCGATGGTGGCGCGCAGATTCTTCCAGGCGCGGGGATGTTCCTCGATGTAGTGGTCGAGGGCAGTGGCCGACTCCTGATCCGTCATCGCGGTCGCGGTGCCGGGAATCGCGCGGCGGCCGCCGACCCAGACGCGCACACCCGGGTGCGCCTGGATATTGCGGTACCACTGCGCGTTTCGCCCGAAGCCCGACACGATGACGTACTGATCCGGCGTCGGGTGGTCGACGACCTCGAGCACCACGTACCGCGGCCGCCCGCTGCGGCGGCCGATGTGCTCGATCATGAGCATGCGCGAACCGAACAGGAATCCGAATCCGGCGCGGTAGAGCCGGATCGGGGCGCGCACCACCCACCGGGTGCGAAGCGCTGCGGCGCCCAGTGCGGTAAACGCTTCGGACAGAGACATATCCGCACCTCGAACTCGCCCTGTGTGTGGTCGAACCGACCATAGCCGATCCGGGGCGGCGCGGGCAGGTACGTCGGGGGATCAGCGCACACAGGACGCGCGCCGCACCCGAACCGGCTGCCGAACCTTCTGTGTTCCAGCATGTTCGGCAGCCTGCCGGAGGAACATCACTGTGCGGGCGGTTGCTGCTGAAGTTCGGACGCGGGCTGCGGTGTGGGCGTGGGAATCCCGGGTTGCCCCGGCCCTGCCTGGAACGGGTTCTGGTTCGCCGAGGATGCGTCCGGCGCGCTGCTCGGCTGTGGTGCGCCGGCAGGCCTGCCCGCCGAGTCCGGCTGCTGCGCGGCGGCCGATGGCGTCTCGGAGGTAGGGGGAGCGCCGAATCCACCGGGGCGCTGCAGGACCGTGGCCTGACCGCCGGAATCCTGGCTCTGTCCGAACGGGTTGGGCGGCTGGGGATTCGGGCTCTGGGGCTCGGCCGGGCCGGAAGGCTGCCGCAGGACGGTCGGGTCCGCACTCGGCACCGGCGCTCCGAACGTGGGCTGTTGCGGGGGCGGCGAGGAGTACAGCGGCTGCTGGGGAACCGATTGTTGCGGCTGCGGCGCGAACCCGGGCTGAGGGTAACCGGCGGGCTGGTACACGGGCGGTGGGGCGTATCCGGCCGGATGCTGCGGTGCGGAAAATCCGATGGGAGGCTGCGGGTTCTGCACCGCAGCCTGCGGCCACTGCGGTGCCTGTCCGAGAGCGGGTTGCTGCTGTGGCCATCCCGGTTGTGCGGGAGCGGCAGGCCGGGACGGCGACTGCGCAGCCTTCGAGCGAGAAGCCAAGTACAGCAGAACCATCGCGGCCAGAGACAACAGTGCGGCGGGGACTGCCAGCCAGAAACGCGATACGCCCTCGTATTGGGACGGGCCGAGGACGACCGTGCTGAACGGACCGATGAACGCCATACCGGCCGAGATTGCGACGGTGAGTTGCGCCGCCGCCGGATTGCGGTTGACAGCCGCCAGGACCGCGCCGGTTACCGCCGTTGCGACGAGGACAACCCAGGTCAGTACATACCAGTCGGTCACCCAGTCGCCGCCCTCGGCGATGGACAGACGAACGATTCCGATGACCAGAGCCAGCATCACCAGCCCAGCGGCCACCAGAGTCAGCACATTGCGCGAGCCCGAGCCCGCCGGACGCTGCACCGGATATGGTGAATTCGGCTGTCCCACAGGCATACCCGGCTGAGCGGGCCACCCGTAACCCTGGGACGGTGGCGACGGCATCGGCGCCGGGCCGGGTTGATACGGGTTGGCCATCGCTGAAACTCCTTGCTGTCGTGCACAAATGCCGAATCAGATGACGATCAGCCTAGAGGTTTCGGGCACGTCCGGCAGCACTACCACGGGGCAGAGCGTAGTTCGGAGGGGGAACGCCGGATTACTGTTCCTGCGCCCACGGCGGGGGCGCGAGGCGTTTGGGCGGCGACTGCCGATGATCGAGATACACCGGCGGTTGCGCTTCCTCCTCGGCGTGCGCCGGCTGTGGATCGTGCGGGCCGGGACGTTCCGAGGCCGAGACGTCGTGCAGTTGCGGACGTCCGCCGTCCGGGTGCGGCTGCACAGGGTTCGGTGGCGACCACCCGGGGGCCGGCTCCGGCTCGACCGGCGGCGGGGCCAGAAACCCCCCGGGCCGCCGCAGCACCGGCTGAGGCGGCGCGGTCCGGTCCGGTCCGGGCTCGATGCCCGGCAGCCGAAGTGAGTTCTGCGGCGCGTCGCCGGGCGGGTACGGCGTGTTCTGCGGCGGCCCGAACGGTTGATGGACCGGACCGTTGCCCTGCGGCGGATTGCCCGGCTGCGGGTTTCCCTGATACGGGGCGGGGGTGTCCGCGAAACCGTTGCGGGGCCGGCCGGATGGGACTTCCGAACGAGGCGGTTGCGGTGTGCCCGGACGCCCCATGTTCAGCGGGGCGGTCTCGGGCGCCGGACCGTTCGGCGCGATGACGTGGCCGGGCTGCGGCGGCTCGCCGCCCGGAGGGGGGAACGGTGGCGGCGTGCGGAACCCGTCCTGCCGATCCGGTTCGGCGGTCCCGGGCCCGGCGGGCGGCGCGCCGGTGACCGGGCCGGGCCGCGGTGGTTCGATCACCGGCGGTCGGGCTTGCTGTGGATTCGCTGTGAAGTCCGGGCGCGGCAGCACCGCTGTCGGCGGATCAACCGGCGGCACAGCGGGAATGCCGTCGGTCGCCGCGTGCAACAACGCCGGATCGGGTTGTGCGAACGGCTCGGTGGCCGGAGTCTGCGCGACGCTCCGGCCCTGCTGCGGGGGCACCGGACCGCTCGCGGCGGAGTCGGATGCGGCGGGTTGTGATGCGAGCCGTTCGGGCACATAGGATTCCGGCGCAGCCGGCCGTGGCGCACCGGCCGGTGCGGACTGCTGCGGATGCGGTGCGGATCCGGCCGGTCCGGACGCGGCGAACCCGGATTCGCGATCCTGCGGTGGCAGCGGTGATTCGGGCGCGAACGCCTCGGCCGGTCCCGGCTCGGGCAGCGACATCTCCGGCAGTTTCAACGACGAACCCTCGGTTGTCGCACGACCATCGGAAGTCGAAAAGTTCTGCGCCGCTTCGGCTCTCTGACGCTCGGGGGCCGGGCGTCCGGATATCGCGGGCTCGGGACCGGCCTGCTCGGACGGTTCGGGCGGCGACACCTCGGCGAAGGCCGGCTCGAGCGCAGGCGCAGGCGCGCCGATCACACCGCCGGTCTGCTCGGCAGCGGGGGCGGATCGAGACGGCAGCGGCCGATCCTCGGGACGAGGTCGTGCCGGGTACTCGTCCGGATAGCGCGGCGCGTCGAACTCGTCCTCGCGCCGGCGCGCGGCGAATTCCTCGTCGCGACCCGGCGGTGCGTCGGCCGCGACTATCCGCACCTCGGGCGACCACGAGGCCCGATACAGTGCGACGATCGCGATCGCGGTGGTCACCACGATCGGAATCGCTGCCCATGTGCCGTATTTGCCGATCACGTCATCGACCGAACCGCCGGCCAGGTTCACCACGTTGAACAGCAGCATCGCACCGGCGCCCAGTGCGCCGGTGAGCCGGCCCACGGCAGGTTTCATCCCGGTCACCAGCAGCACGCCGGCCGGGATCGCGATGATCGCGGCCAGCAGTGAACCGAAATCGCGGGCCTGAATCTCGTAGCCGGGCTGCGAGAGTCCCCACACCAACCTGCCCAGATAGGTCAGCGTCGCGAGCAACAACATGACCGCCGCCAGCACATCCGCGAGCGAATGTCGGCGTCCCCGGGGTGCATCCGGTTCCGGCGTCCGGCCCCGGCCGGGGTCCGGCGCCACCGACATGGGCCGGTTTCCGGGCGGGTGCGGGTTGTCCATCGGTGAAACTCCCTCGTAGCTACGCGAACACCCGGTAGCCTATTGGATGCTGCCGCCCCTGGCATATCGCTGTATCCCCAGAACCTCGATCACCCGTGCGGCGAATTCGGGCGTGTGGGTGCGTGCGCCGTTGTGCATGCCCGGAAATTCGGCGACCTCGATGCCGAGCCGCTCGGCGATGAGCGCGGCCGGTCGTGAGGGCAGCAGGTGGCGCGACTGCGCGCCCACGCCGAGGACGAGCCGGTCGGCGACGGTGGCCAGCGTCGCGAAATCGGGGATGTACGAGGTCAATTCGCACAACTCGTACTGCATCATGACGGCGGCGTTGGCGGCCAGCCGCTCCCACATCGCGGCCTGGGCGGGCGTGAGCTCGCCCGGGGCGGGCGAGGGGGCCATCGCGCCGCCGACGCCGTCGAGGAATCGCTGTGACGCGGCTGCCAGGCCGGCCGTGCGCGCCAGATGCGCGACTTCGGTCACGAAGGCGCGGTGTTCGGCGGCGTCGGGCAACACCGCGAAACAGGGCGGGTCGTGGGCGAGCAGGCCGCGAACCACCTCGGGATGGCGGCTCAGCAGATCCAGCCCGACGATGGCGCCGGCGCTGCCGCCGAGGACATAGGCCGGTTCGTCGGTGAGGTGCCGCAACAGCAGATACGCATCCTGGCTCTGCACCCGCACGTACTGCTGTTCTGCCCGCCCGCTGTCGAGCGTGCTGCGCGAATACCCACGCGCATCCATCGTGACGACGGTGACGTGCGGTGCGAGCAGGTCGGCCATCTCGTCGGCTCCATTGGCATCGCCCCCGCCCCCGGGCAACACCAGCAGCACCGGCCCCGCACCGCGAATCTCGTGGTAGATGCTCGCACCGGGCACGTGGAAGGTATCGGATCTCATTGCAGCTGTGCGTCTTTCGTTCGGGATCGGAAGCCGATGAGGCTGGGCGTGTGCAGCGGGATCGAGCGCACCGCATCACGAAACCTGCACACAGTAGGATAATACCTAATATAATTAGGAATAGCGCAAGAGGATCTGCCCTCCAGGGGTTCCGGTAGTGATCGCCGAAATCCAACGGCCGGTGTGGCTGGTCGACGGTCAGCGAGACCTCGAATGTTCCGGCATGCTCGGCGGTATGGCCGAAGTCGTTTCGGGGCGTCTGCGCGGCGTGCTCGTCGTCGAAAGTTTCCGCCCGCTCGTGACGTTGACAGACCTCGACCTCACGGTGAGCGCTCTTTCCCGGATCCAGCCGGCTGTCCGTAACCCAGGGCAGCCCGTCACTTGGTCGCTGATCGACTTCGAGGCGGACGAATCGGCCGCGGACCGGCTCGCAGCCGCCTTCGCCGAAACGCTGGAATTGGGGCCGTGGTACGTCGACTTCCATACCGCGACCACGACATACGTTGTCTTCTCGGGACGGATATTCAGCTATCCGCGCAGCGACCCGGATGGTCGTGATCGGTGTATCGCTTACGCTCGCGCGGTCGGAGTACCCGATTCGCAGCTCGACTGGGACCGACACTCCCGCTGTCTCGCGCAGCGCCTCGGCGACGACTTCCGAGACCGCGTACAGCCGTAGCGTAGTGCCCGGCCGGGGAGGGGACGAAGTGGCGATGGCCGGTCGAAACTGGCGGGTCGGCGGCGGTGGGCGACGACCCGGACGGACGGCCGCCGACGTGTCCGATGCGAATCATTCGATGCTGTGGGCGATTTCGTGAGTCGGCTGATAGAGCCCGAGCGGTCCGGCTCCCGGGACGGTGAGCGTGGTGCGCAGGCCCCAGCGCTCGCGAGTGATGCCGTCGGTGAATTCGACGCCCTTGGCCCGAAGTTCCTCGACGGTCGCCGTGAGATCGTCGCACATCAGGTACAGCTCGCAACGTCCGCTGTCGGGGGCCTCGGCCGGATGGATCGCCAGCTCGGCCGGAGGTGAGCGGAAGATCAGCCAGCCGTGTCCGGCGTCCACGTGTGCCAGGCCGAGAACGTCGCGGAAGAACTCGCGCGCGGCCTCGGGATCGGCCGCGTAGACGATGGTGTGCGCACCGTTGATCATTCATGAAGGCTATCGCCGAATCCGGGAATCATCGGGCTACACGTCGGTCCGAGTTGCCGGACGACCATCTCGCCGACCGGCGAGGCCGACCGCATGGCTGGTCAGCCTTCACACGGCCCTGAGGTGGGCCGAGACCGCGCGAACCCCAGCGGCTCACCGAACGAATTCCGTTGCGCGATTGGCGATATCGAGAACGGATTGCGGCAGGATGCCCAGCACCAGGGTCGCCGCGGCGGTGAGCGCGACCACCGTGCTGGTGATCGGCGGCCCCACGATCTGCGGGGCGTCCTCGGGCGGGTCGGTGAAGAACATCAGCACGATCACGCGGATGTAGAAGTAGGCGGCGATCGCGCTGCACACCACGCCCACGATGACCAGCCACGCGTAGCCGCCGGTCGCCGCGGCCTGGAACACCGCGAACTTGCTGACGAATCCGCTGGTCAGCGGGATCCCCGCGAACGAGAGCAGGAACAACGCGAAAATCGATGCGAGCCAGGGGGATCGGCGGCCCAGTCCGGCCCACGCCGACATGGCGGTGGCCTCGTCGCCGACCTGGTCACGCACGAGGGTCACCACGGCGAACGCGCCGGTTGTGCTGAGCCCGTAAGCGATCAGATAGAACAGCACCGAGGAGACGCCCTCACTGTTCGCCGCAACGAGCGCGACCAGAATGAATCCGGCATGCGCGACCGAGGAGTAGGCGAGCATGCGTTTGACGTCGGCCTGGGTGATCGCCATGACCGCGCCGACCGCCATGGTCGCCACCGCGACCGCGGCCAGGATCGGCCGCCACGTCTGGCCCAGTGCGGGCACCGCGACCATCAGCACGCGCAGCAGCGCACCGACGGCCGCGATCTTGGTGCCCGCGGCCATGAACGCGGTGACCGAGGTCGGCGCGCCCTGATACACATCGGGCACCCAGGACTGGAACGGCACCGCGCCGATCTTGAACAGCAGTCCGACCGCGAGCATCGCAAGGCCCAGCACCGCAAGGGTTTTCGAGCCGGTGTCGCGGCCCAGCGCGTCGGCGATGCCGGAGAACCGGACGGTTCCGGCGTAGCCGTACAGCAGCGCCATCCCGTACAGGAAGAACGCGGAGGAGAACGCGCCCAGCAGGAAGTATTTCAGCGCCGCTTCCTGCGAGAGCAGCCTGCGGCGGCGGGCGAGCCCGCACAGCAGATACAGCGGCAGCGAGAGCACCTCGAGCGCCACGAACGCGGTCAGCAGATCGTTGGACGCCGGGAACAACATGAGCCCGCCGACGGCGAACAGGGCGAGCGGGAACACCTCGGTGGTGGTGATTCCCGCACGCGCGGCGGCGATCTCGTCCGAACTGCCCGGCGTCGCGGACGCCTGCGGAGTGAACGCGTCGACCGGCACGCGGGCCCCGGCGGCCAGGGCGGCGCTGCGGCTCCAGGTGCCCGGACCTTCGCGGGTAGCGCGACCCAGGCGGGGTTCGATACCGCGTTCGGCCATCAGCGCCATGCCGAACAGGGCGGTCACCAGGATGGTGCCCTGCAGCACGAGGGTCACGTTGTCGATCGCGACCGCGCCGATCATCGCGGTGCTGTGCGTGCCCGCGAGCCCGATCACCAGGACCAGGGCGACCACGAGCCCGGCCGCGCCCAGCAGCAGTTGCAACGCGTAGCGCCACGCGCGCGGCGCGAATGCCTCCACCAGTACCGCCACGACGGCGACGCCGAATACGACGAGCATCGGTGACAGGTCGCGGTATTCGATCGAGGGTGCCGGAACCGATGCGGCGAGAAGGGAATTCACGGGCGAGTACCTCCGTTCGCGGGAGCCGGAGCGGTGGCGGCGTGCGCGCCCCCGGGCGGTCGGGCGGTTGCGCCTGAGCCATTGCGCTCGGAGGTGGCCTGCGGTACCGCCGGTGCGGGATCGTGGGCTCCGATCGTGCTGAGCGTTCCCGCGACGGCCGGATCGATCCGGTCCAGCAGCGGTTTCGGATACGCGCCCAGGAACAGCAGCGCGGCGATGAGCGGCACCACCACCACGAGTTCGCGCGGCAGCAGATCGCGCAGCCGCTCGTTGCCCGCCTTCACCGGACCGGTCATCATCCGCTGGTACATCCACAGCACGTACAGCGCGGCCAGGACCAGCGCGCTGGTCGCGAAGACCGCCGCGACCGGGTATCGGGTGAATGTGCCCACCAGGACCAGGAATTCGCTGACGAACGGCGCCAGGCCCGGCAGCGACAGCGTGGCCAGGCCCGCGATCAGGAAGGTCCCGGCCAGTACCGGCGCGACCTTCTGCACCCCGCCGAATTCGGCGATGAGGCGAGTTCCCCGGCGCGAGACCAGGAATCCGGCGATCAGGAACAGCGCCGCGGTGGAGATGCCGTGATTGACCATGTAAAGGGTTGCGCCCGAACCGCTCTGGTTGGTCATGGCGAAGATGCCCAGGATGATGAAGCCGAAGTGCGAGATGGAGGTGTAGGCGATCAGGCGCATCACATCGCGTTGCCCGATCGCCACGATCGCGCCGTACACGATCCCGACCACGGCCAGCACGCTGATCAGCGGCGCATAGGTTTTCGAGGCATGCGGGAACAGCAGCAGGCAGTACCGCAGCATGCCGAAGGTGCCGACCTTGTCCACCACCGCCATCATCAGTACCGCGCTGGAGGGGGTGGCCGAGACCGCCGCACCGGGCAGCCAGGTGTGCAGCGGCCACAGCGGGGCCTTGACCGCGAAGGCGAACATGAATCCGAGGAACAGCGCGTTGAGCACCGCGGGCCCGGCGCCCAGGTGTCCGGTCGCCGCGGCGTGCACCACGGCCCGCAGGTCGAAGGTGCCGCTGCTCCCGCCCAGGTGCTGCCGCGCAGTGAGCACGTACAGCCCGATCACCGCGGCGAGCATGATCAATCCGCAGAACAGGTTGTACAGCAGGAATTTCAACGCCGCGCGCGAGCGGGCCCGGCGCAGTTGG
>CBJNFW010000063.1:0-32714 GCA_966435935.1 uncultured Nocardia sp. | reverse complement strand
CCCGCGCGATGATCACCGGCCAGGGCCAGGAGGCCGGAATCATCGCGCTCATGCTGCAACAACTGGGCGCCGAGCCACTCCCCTGAGAATCCGTACGACGGCCCTCGAAAACGACGATGCCCGCCGGATCGTCCGGCGGGCATCGCTCACGGCTGGTTAAAGCGGCGGGAAGCCGGAAGACCCAGTGGAGAACCAGTTCCAGAACGCGGTCGCGTGCGCGAGAATCACGTGCACCACATCGATGGCAGTACTGCCCATCAAACTTCCTAACATCGAGTTATCGGTTTGCGCTCACCATGGTAACGGAAAGGTCACAACGCGGTCCCCAACGGCGGCGAGACCCGGAACCGCAGAGCGGATTCGCGTGGGGTAGGTACCAACGGGCTATTACCGCCGAGTAACATGACGGTCGTACTTTTTCCATCCGGCTTTCTCGAAATGAGGCAGTAGATGACAGAGCGGATTCAGGTCGGCGGGCTTCAGGTGGCAAGTGTTCTGCACGACTTCGTGCAGAACGAGGCGCTCCCCGGCACCGGTGTGGATTCCGCCGCGTTCTGGACCGGTGCCGAGCAGGTCATCAACGACCTCGCCCCGCGCAACCGTGCCCTGCTGACCGAACGCGACGAGATCCAGGGCAAGCTCGACGCCTGGCACGCCGAGAACCCGGGCGCCGGGTACGACAAGAAGGCCTACAAGCAGTTCCTGACCGAGATCGGATATCTGCGTCCCGAGCCGGCCGACTTCGCCATCGGCACGCAGAATGTCGACGACGAGATCGCCACCACCGCGGGCCCGCAGCTGGTGGTTCCGGTGATGAACGCGCGTTTCGCGATCAACGCCGCCAACGCGCGCTGGGGCTCGCTCTACGACGCCCTGTACGGCACCGACGCCATCCCCGAGACCGGCGGCGCGGAGAAGGGCACCGGCTACAACAAGGTCCGCGGCGACAAGGTCATCGAGTGGGCGCGCAACTTCCTCGACGACGCGGTGCCGCTGATCACCGGCTCGCACATCGGCTCCAAGGCGTACAAGATCGTCGACGGCGAGCTCGAGGTGACCCTCGAGGACGGCACCGACATCGGCCTGGCCGACGCCTCCGCCCTCGTCGGCTACCTGGGCTCTCCGCAGTCGCCGACCTCGGTCCTGTTGCGCCACAACGGTTTGCACATCGACATCCAGATCGACCCCTCCTCCCCGATCGGCAGCACCGACACCGCCGGAGTCAAGGACGTCGTACTCGAGTCCGCGGTCACCACGATCATGGACTTCGAGGACTCGGTCGCCGCGGTCGACGCGGAGGACAAGGTGCTCGGCTACCGCAACTGGCTCGGCCTGATGAAGGGCGATCTGGCCGAAGAGGTCAGCAAGGGCGGCAAGACCTTCACCCGCACCATGAACCCGGACCGCGTCTACACCGGCTTGGACGGGAAAGACGTTGTGCTGCACGGTCGTTCGCTGCTGTTCGTGCGCAACGTCGGACATCTGATGACCAGCGACGCGATCCTGGACGCCAACGGCGACGAGGTTCCCGAGGGCATCCTGGACGCGCTGTTCACCTCGCTCACCGCGATGCACAGTCTGCGCGGCGAGGCCAAGGTGTCCAACTCGCGCACCGGTTCGGTCTACATCGTCAAGCCCAAGATGCACGGCCCGGACGAGGTCGCCTTCACCAACGAGCTGTTCGCCCGCGTGGAAGGTGTGCTGGGCCTGCCCGCCAACACGCTCAAGGTCGGCATCATGGACGAGGAGCGCCGCACCACGGTCAACCTGAAGGCCTGTATCGATGCCGCCCGCGACCGTGTCGTCTTCATCAACACCGGCTTCCTGGACCGCACCGGCGACGAGATCCACACCTCGATGGTGGCCGGGCCGATGGTCCGCAAGGCCGATATGAAGAAGCAGCAGTGGATCGCCTCCTACGAGGACTGGAACGTCGACACCGGCCTGAGCGCGGCGCTGCCGCACAAGGCCCAGATCGGCAAGGGCATGTGGGCGATGCCGGATCTGATGCACGACATGCTCGAGCAGAAGATCGGCCACCCGCGCTCGGGCGCCACCACCGCCTGGGTGCCCTCCCCGACCGCGGCGACCCTGCACGCCACGCACTACCACCAGGTGAACGTGTTCACCAGGCAGGCCGAGATCGCCCGCGGCGGCACCCGCGCCACGGTCGACCAGATCCTGGAGATCCCGCTGGCCGCGAACCCGAACTGGTCCGCCGAGGAGATCGCGAACGAACTGGACAACAACTCCCAGTCCATCCTCGGCTACGTGGTCCGCTGGATCGATCAGGGCGTCGGCTGCTCCAAGGTGCCGGACATCAACGATGTCGCGCTGATGGAAGACCGTGCGACCCTGCGCATTTCGAGCCAGCTGATGGCGAACTGGCTGCGGCACGGCATCGTCACCGCCGATCAGGTCGTGGCCAGCCTCGAGCGGATGGCCCCGGTGGTCGACCGGCAGAACGCCGGAGACGCGAACTACCGTCCGATGGCTCCGGACTTCGCCGCCAGCGTCGCGTTCCAGGCCGCGAAGGAACTCATCCTCGAAGGCTGCGACCAGCCCAACGGCTACACCGAGCCGATCCTGCACCGGCGCCGTCGCGAGGCCAAGGCGCTGGCCGCCAAGGGCTGAGTCTCGAAACGGGCACCGAACCAGCCACAACCGGGACACAACCCCACCGATCCCCCGGCCGAACGTCGTTCGGCCGGGGGATCATTGGTGTCCGGGGGAAGGCGTGGGCATGGGTGCGATCCGGAAACTTCTGTTGTGCGTCGGCGCCGTGTGCGCACTCGCGTGCGTCGGCGCACCCGCGGGTGCGGATATCGGCTCCGGCCTGCCCCTGCCCACCCGTGGCGTCGACGGCACGCCACCCGGTGCGAACGACTGGAATTGCGTTCCCGCACAACAACATCCACGACCAGTCGTATTGCTGCACGGTACCACCGACAACGAGGGCGCGTGGGCGGCGCTGTCGCCGGAACTGGCCGCCGACGGGTACTGCGTCTACACGCTGGACTACGGCCGGGACACCAGCACGGCGGCCGACGCCGCACTCGGCGCGATTCCGGGCGTCTACGGTCTGGGCGACATCGCCGCCTCCGCCGGCGAGGTCGCGGCCTTCGTCGAGCGGGTGCTCGCAGCGACCGGGGCCCGTCAGGTGGACCTCGTCGGCCATTCCCAGGGCGGCCCACTCGCCCGGCAGTACCTGCGCTTCGACGGCGGCGCCGATCCCGCGAATCCGGCGCGGAACCGGGTAGCGCATCTGATCACCCTCGGCGGGACCAATCACGGCGTCCCGCTGCCGGGCCTGGCCGCACTCGGCATCACCGGGGCGGCCCTGGAGCCCGGCACACTCCCCGGCAGCGCGGCCCGGACCCTGATTCCCGTCGCGGCCCTGCAGCAGGTGGCGGGCAGCGACTTCCTGACCCGGCTCGACGCGGGCGGCGACACCGAACCGGGCGTCGCCTACACCGCGATCGCGACCCGGTACGACATCACCGCCATACCGCCGCAGGCCACCTTCCTGACCGCCGGTCCCGGCGCGAGCGTCCGGAACGTCTGGGTGCAGGATTTGTGCTCGGCCGACATCGTGGAGCACGAGATGCTCCCCTTCGATCCCGTCGTGCGCCATCTCGTCGAAACCGCCCTGGACCCGGCCTATCCGGCCGGTCATCCGGTGCCGTGCCCCGGCCGGGGGGCGAGCCGGCCGGTCTCGAGGTGAGCGTTACCTCTCCGACCAGTCGTCGTCGACGGACCAGCCGTTGGCGATCAGGTGCGAGCGGACGCGGTCGAGATCGGATTCCCGGGGCAGCTCGTCGGTGATCTCGGTGATCACGACCCCGGCGTCGACCCGATCGGCGGGCAGCGCGCCGGCCTCGATGAGCGCGTCGGTCACCTGACGGATCTCTTCCTTCGTCAGACGCCGCGCCAGCAATGCCAGCAACGGAATGTAATCGTGCTCCGGGACGCCCTGCGGATAACCGGCCCGCAACCAGTCCACGATCTTCGTCACCATCTCGGATAAGGCCATGCTCTACCAGTTCTGTCGGGCCGGGGCGGATACCGCTTCGTCCGTCCCGCCGGCCACGGCACGGCCGGGACGGCGACTGCGCTGTCATCGTCGTGCCCCGGTTACGTGGGCGCAAGCCGGGGCACCTGCCGCGATCGTTATGCGCGCCAACCGATTACACGAGTTGGGCCGGGGCCACCGTAACGGTGTGCCCCGCCCGGCCGGAACGACAGACTCATCCGATCGCCGGGCCAGGTCCAGCTCGCCCGGCGATCGCTCGTCACTTCTTCGGGGGCTTCGCGCCGAACAATTGGACGTCGAAGGTGTGGCTGATGAAATCCTTTGCGATGTAGATGATTCCGAGCAGCACCGCGATCAGCACGATCGCGAAGCACACGTACGCGACCGCCTGGAAGACGGTGTTGCGTCCCCCCGGCGCACCGTTGACGGTGGCGGTCTCGATCGACCAGAACCGCACCCCGATCGAGAAGATCAGCGGGATACCCACACCGAGGAGCAGTGCGATCAAGGTCACCTCGCCGAGCGAGGTCGCAATGGCGTTGAAGGTATGCATCGGAACCTTCCTCAGACGGCCGTGGTGGCTTTGTCGGCGGTGGCGACCTCGGACGGCGGGGTGAGCCCGCCCTCCCAGTCCTCGTTGACGTTGCTGGTGTCGACCTTGTTCTTCCGCGAACGCAGGTAGATGTAGCCCGATGCGGCGACCAGGATCACCGCGTCGATCAGCACGCCACCCAGTCCGGGAACCAGGTCGGTGATACCCCAGCACACCGCGCCGACCAGTGCGGCCAGCGGCAGGGTGATCACCCAGGCCACGGCCATCCGGCCGAGCACGCCCCAGCGCACCTCCGCGCCCGGCTTACCCAGGCCGGTGCCCAGGATGGAACCCGTCGCCGCGTGCGTGGTGGACAGCGGCAGACCGAACTGCGCCGAGGTCAGGATGATCGCCGCCGAGGACGCCTCGGCCGCGAATCCCTGCGGTGCGTCGATTTCCACCAGGCCCTTGCCCAGGGTCCGGATGATCCGCCAGCCGCCCAGGTAGGTGCCCAGCGCGATGGCCAGCGCACAGCAGACCTTGACCCACAGCGGGATCTCCTGGCTGTTGTTGGCCGAGCCGTACGCGACCAGGGCCATGAAGATCACGCCCATGGTCTTCTGCGCGTCGTTGGTGCCGTGTGCCAGCGAAACCAGTGCGGCCGAGCCGATCTGGCCGATCCGGAAACTCTTGCGCACCTTGACCTCGTCCGAGGTCTTGGTCAGCCGGTAGACGATGTAGGTGCCGATACCGGCGACGATCGCCGCGACGATGGGCGCGAGCAGGGCGGGGACGACGACCTTGTTGATCAGCCCGGTCTTCTCGTTGCCGGTCCAGATCACCCCGGACACGCCGAGGGCGGCCATCGCGGAACCGATCAGCCCGCCGAACAGCGCGTGCGTGGAACTGGACGGGATGCCGAACAGCCACGTGATCAGATTCCACAGGATGCCGCCGACGAGACCGGCGAACACGATCTGCAGCAACGCCATACCGTGCACATGGTCGATACGTAGCAACCCGGACGAGACTGTCTTGGCCACCTCCACCGAGAGGAACGCGCCGATCAAATTCAGCGCACCGGACATCGCCACCGCCGTACGCGGCCCCAGCGCACCCGTGGCGATCGAGGTCGCCATCGCGTTCGCGGTGTCGTGGAAGCCGTTCGTGAAATCGAAGGCCAACGCCGTGACTATAACTATGAGAAGGACAATGAGTTCTGCGCTCACTCGACCAGTTTCGTCCCGGCAAGCCCCACCCACCACCGCACGGCGAGCTGTTCACCTGACGTTCAGCTGATCATCCACTTGTGGTGGTACGGCGGAGTGCCGCAGGTCACGTGATGCGTCATCATGACGTGCGTAGTGTAGTTCATCCACCGGTGGTTCGGGTCACCTCGGCGGCACCTTCGCGCCGCGGCTCGACGGCCGCGCGGTGTCCGCCGAACACCGCGCGGCAGTTCAGCATTCGTCCGGTGCGGGCACCGCCCGCAGCCGCTGATCCAGCCAGTCGATCAAGCCGGGCCAGCCGGTGTCTCCCGCCAGGAAGTGCTCGCCGGGGACGTCGCGGTAGATCGCGGTCACGCCCAGGGCGCACTGCTGGCGGTACAGTTCGCGGGCTCCCGCGGCCGGGATCCAGAAATCCTGCGCGCCGTTGTACACCAGCAGCGGCATGGCCGATTTGCGCGCCGAGATGTCGGTGGCCTCGAACACCTTCTGCGCCACCGCACTGTGCAGCGGATCGGCGATATTCGCGGCGATATCGATCGGCGGCGTGATCACGCCGGGCACCTCGATCAGATTCATGCACACGTTCCGCAGCGATGAGGTCGTCACCTGCTGGGCCAGGTTGTTCATCGAGGCGAGGACCTCGGGATGCTCACGCCCGATGCCGAATACCGCGGCCATGAAGACGCCCGTGGCGATATTGGCGTTCATCGTGGTCGAGAGCATCCGGTAGTCGGCCGGCACGCCACCGAGCGCGGCGCCGACCGCCGATGCCGCCAATTCCGGTGCGTACTCGGACATCAGCACCGCCGCCGCCCGCGTCGCGATCGCACCGCCGGAGTACCCCGTCATCGCGAACCGGCCCGAACCGAGTTCGCCGGGGAACAGCTTGCGCGCACCGCGAATGGCGTCCAGTACCGCGTGCCCGGCCACATACGGTTCGGCATAGGCCATGTCCGGGCCCTCGTGATCCGGAACGAGCACCGCGTATCCGCGCAGTACGGCCAGTTGCGTCAGCGGCGGGAAGAAGTCGGCGCTGTTGGTATTGGCCGAATAACCGTGCGCGAGTGTGTAACTCGGCGTGCACTGCCGTCCCAGACCATCGATCGCCAGATTGTTCACCAGCATCGGCCGATCCCCCGGACCGGCCCACGCCGCGGCGGGCAGTACCAGCGAGGCCGTCGCGAAGGTGGGCTCGCCGTGCGCGCCGGTGGTGCGGAACTTCAGCTGCAGCACCTGGCGCACCGGCACCGTCAGCAGCGGTGCGGCCGTCGCGGTGACATCGCGGGTCTCCACGACGTCACCGGGCGCCAGGCTCGCCAGGTTCGGCGGCCGCACATCGAACATCGGATCACCGATGTCGGACGGCAGTACCGCGGCGCGCAGAGCCTCCGGATCCGTTGCGGCACTGGACGACCGAGCCTGTGCGGAGGCCTTGGGAACCGACGTCGGCTGGGTGAGTTCCGGACGCGGCACCACCGCATCGATCCACTGTTGCAGATCGGTGATGCCGAGCCCGTGCGGCACCGGAATCGTGGGTATCACAGGAGGATCGGGCGGCTGTGCCCGCGCGACAGCGGCGACACCGCCGCAGGAGACGACAACGGCCAGAACGACGACACACCGAGCCCACACGAGCCACCCCGCAATCCATGCGTACCGAAACGACGGCGGTGGCACCAGCTTCCAACCCCGTGCCACCGCCGCGAATTATGCCGCCGATCGTATAGCTCCCCAGGCCGGAGAAATCGGCGTTTCTCGACACCGTGACCGGATCGGATCCGGAAACGTATGCGGGAATAGTTCCGGCGCGCGGCACGTTGAAATCGGCGGCACACAGAACCGTCGCGTGCGAAAAAAATGACCCGACAGCGGTGGTAACGCTGTGTCACCATGAGGACGATGTAACAACCGCCTCGGCCTGTTTCCGGCCGGGGCGCGACTTTCGGCGAATACGGAGAGGAGGTGGCCGATGCCTTCGATGAATACCGATGTCCCGCAGCAGTTCTGCGTGTTCCGGGAACGGTTGTCGAACAGCCTGTCGCGTGATGTGCACAAGGGCATCACGTTCGGCCGCCTCACCGTCGCGGCCTGACCGCGCCCTCCCCGATTCCGACCCGAAACCCGCATTTTCACGAAACATGGTGACGCCCATGCCATTCCATCCTGCCGCCAGCGCGGCCATCGACCCGGACAACTGGATACACACCGAGGTGCTGGTGCTCAACGCCTCCTACGAGGCGCTCACCGAGGTCGGCGCGGACCGCGCCGTGGTGCTGCTGATCAGCGACGCCGCGGAAATCGTCGTCGAGCGCGCGCCGCGCTTCCCGATCCGTTCGCAACACGTGGAAATCGCACTGCCGGAGACGATTCGGCTGCGCCGCTACGTCTACCTCGAGCATCGGGTCCTGGTGCACGACGAGAGCCGAGCCACGCTCGCGGGCGTGCTGCGCCGTGATGCGCACCGGTGCGGGTACTGCACGGGGTGGGCCCGGACCGTCGACCACATCCTCCCGCGCAGCCGGGGCGGCACGAACACCTGGTCCAACCTGATCGCCGCGTGTGCGGACTGCAACACCCGCAAGGCCGATCGCACGCCCACCGAGGCGGGCATGCGACTGCTGTGGGAGCCCAAGGCGCCCACCGATCTGGCCCGCGCCCAGCGGCAGGTCTGGAAGAGCCTCGCGACCACCCATCTGACCAACACCACATGACACAGCACACACGAGGAGTTTCGCCATGACCAACGCAGTGCAGGAGCCGACCCTGATCGACCTGTTCCCGCTCTCGGACGCCAAGGACTGGCAGGCCGCCGCCTGCCGGGGTGACCCGAACCACGACGCGTGGTTCCCCTACCCGTCGCAGGACTTCGCGTACGCGCGCGGAATCTGCGCCGGGTGCCCGATCCGGCGCGCCTGCGGCGACTTCGCCACCCGAACCGGTCAGTCCGGCGTCTGGGGTGGCCACGAGTACGATCGCGGCCGGATGATCCGGGAGTGAGGAGCCGCCCCGGCATCACCGGATGCCGGGGCTGTGACCCGCGTCACCGGCCGCCGGGCCCAGCATCGGGCGCGCGAAGCGGCACATATCGGGTGCTCATACACTGAGCGTCGTGGGTACACATCGCAGCATCGGCGGAACACGAGGCGTCAGCAAAGGTTTGGTTATTTCCGTGGTAGCGGTGCTGTTATTCGCGGTGGCCGTCGTCGGCTGGTTCTGGCTCGGCCGCCACTCCGCGGCCCAGAACCGCAATGCCGCCGCCGAATGCGTCGAGGGTCCCGCGACCCTGGCCGTCACCGTCGATCCGGCCGTCTCAGGGCCCGTACGCAGCGCCGCGGACAGGTTCAACGCCACCAAACCCCACGTTCGCGACCACTGCGTCACCATCTCGGTGAACCCGCAGCCCTCGGCGGCCATGGTCGCCGGATTCACCGCGAAGTCCTGGGACACCAAATTGGGCGCACCGCCCGCGCTGTGGATCCCGGACTCCTCCCGCTCGGTACAGTCCATGCGCATCCCGGGTGTGATCGAGGGCACTCCCGAACCCGTCGCGGTGAGCCCCATCGTGCTGGCCGTGCCGGATCAGCTGCGCCAGGCCCTCACCAACGCCAAGACCTCCTGTGCCGACCTGCCCACGCTGCAGACCTCGATGAGCAAACTCGGCCTGGGCAGCTGGGGCGGGCTGCGGATGGCTCTGCCGGGCGGGGACGGCTCCCTGGCCGCGGCCACCGCCGTCGGCGCCGCGGTCTCGGGCTCGGATCCGCTGACCGACGACTCCGCGCACTCCGGGCAGGTGATCTCGGCGATCTCCCGCCTGGCGCAGAACGCACCGCAGTCCGCCGACGTCGCCAGCGCGATGAACACCGTCGCGACCTCTGCGGGCAATGCCGCCGCCGCACCGGTGCACGCGGTCGCGGTTACCGAACAGCAACTGAAAGCCAATGGCGGCCTTGCCGAATACCGTCCCGCCGGGTCGGCGCCCGTCGCCGATTTCCCGGCCGCACTGCTGACCGGATCGTGGGTGGATCAGACGCAGCAGGTGGTCGCCGGAATGTTCGCCGACTACCTGCGGGCCCCGGCGCAGCAGCAGCTGTTCACCGCCGCCGGCTTCGGCGCCGCTGCGCCGCAACCCGCCCAGGTTCCCGCCAAATCCGTTCTCGAACAGGTCCATTCGGTTCTGGCCAACCCGGTGCTCGGCGTGCAGTCGACAGTCCTGATCGACACCTCCGCGGCGATGGCCACGAACGACGGCACGATGACGCGGCTGAACAACACCATCGGAGCCGTGGAGTCGACCCTGGACACCATGCCCGCCGACTTCGGCGTGGGTGTGTGGACCTATGCGGGCGATTCCGGCGGCAGTCCCTATCGCATCGTCTCCAAAACCGGGCCGCTGACCGACCAGCATCGTTCCGAACTGGCTCAATCGCTGGGCAGTATCTCCGCCACCAGCTCCCAATCGGACCACGCCTATCCGGCGCTGGAGGCGGCGTACAAGAGCGCGGTGAGCGGATTCGCCTCGGGCCGAACCAATTCCGTACTGCTGATCACCGGCGGCCCCAACGACAACTCCTCGGTCACCGGACAGCAGCTGATCGCCGACCTCACCGCCGACCCCTCCCACCACGTCCGCGTGGACGTCATCGTCATCGGCGGCCAGGGCGCGGCGACGCTGCAAACCCTCGCCCAGAAGACCGGCGGCACGTACACCAAGGTCACCACCTCCGACGACCTGTCCTTCGGTACCGCGGTCAACAAGGCCCTCACCACCCCCTGACCGTCGGTGTGTCCTCGCCGATAACCACCGACCCGGGCGCGTCCACCGAAGGGACGTCGGGCGAGGCGGGTCAGGGTGCGGCGCCGGACAGCGCGTGCGTGCGATAGAAGTCGAGATGTGCGCGGGCAGCGACATCCCAGGTGTGGGCGGCCGCGAGCGCGAACCCCGTTGCGGCGCGGGCCGAATCGGCAACCAGCGCCTCGGCCAGTCGATCCGCGAGGTCGGCGACGTCCACGGCGTAGCCGACGGTGTCGCCGAACACTTCCCGAAGCACCGGTAGATCACGTGCCACCACGGGACGGCGAGCGGCGAGCGCCTCCATCGCGGCCAGGCCGAATCCCTCCTGCACGGACGGGAAGGCGAACACGTCGCAGGCAGCGACCAGCGCGGGCAGATCGTCGTCGGCGACGGCGCCGAGCACTACCGGTTCGATCCCGAATTCGCCACGGCGGCGGTCGAATTCCGCGCGATAGTCGCGGTAGTCGAACAGGGTCTCGCCGCCGGCGAAGACCAGGGCCAGATCCGGGCGGCGCCGGCGCAGCAGCCGATAGGCCTCGAGCAGATCGATACTGCCCTTGCGTGGTTCGATCCCGCCGACGGCGAGAACGTAGGGCCCCAGGCGGTCTCGCCACCGCTGCCGGGCCGCGGTGGCCCGCGGCGTCGAAGCGGCGGCCGCGGCGAACCGGTCGGCCCGCACGCCGTTCGCGATCACCGTCGGCTCGAATCCCCACCCGGCCCGCACCTCGTCCGCGACCGCTCGCGATACGCAGATCCGCGCATACGGTGCGACGATCGCCCGCTCGTGACACTGCGCCAGCACCGGAGTGGTGAAGTGATCGAGATGGTGGATCGTGCGCACGCATCGGCCGACCGCGTTCGCACTGATGCAGTCCTGCGCGTGCACCACGTCGTACTCGGCGGCGCAGAAATTGTCCCGCAGCGCCTCGATGGAGCGCACGATCCGGTCCGCGACCTGCTCACCCGGCACCTCCGGGAACGGCACCAGCCGCAGTCGCACCCGGTCGTCCACCGCGCGGAAGAACCCCTGGTCACCGCCGCGCGCCAGCGACCAGACCGTCACCTCCACACCGAGATCGGTCAGCGCCTCGGCCAGGTTCAGGGTGTGCACCACACCGCCGCGCGGTTTGGTCGAATAGGTCAGCAGGGCCACTCGCACGGCACGCCTCCTCCTGGTTCAGCGGTGAATCACTTTGTACGAGAAGGTGATTCGAGCAGATACGTATCGGTCCGGCGCTCGGCGAGGTGGTCGAGAACCCGCCGCGCCCGGACTATCTCGGCCTCGACGTCGACGGTGGCCACGGCCAGCCCGCCCTTGGACCTGGTGGTGGCGAGAATGTCACCGCCCGGACCGACCACCTTCGCCTGGCCGAGGAACCGCAGCTGGCCCTGCACTCCGGTCTGATTCGAGGACACCACGAAGACCTGGTTCTCGGCGGCTCGTGCGCAGTCGTACAGGTCGAACAGCCGGGACTGACGGTCCGCGGGCAGCCGGGCCGCGCGATCGGTGACGCTGGCGGGCCAGGCCGACAGCGCCGCGATGACGCTCGCGCCGTCGAGAGCGAGGGACCGCGCCGACTCCGGAAAGGTCTTGTCGTAGTCGATCAACATCCCGAGCCGGCCGACCGGGGTGTCGAACGCGCCGAAGACATCCCCCGCCGCATACGCCAGATGCTCTCCGGCAGGCTGATGAACCTTGCGGTGGATGCCCAGGACGCCGTCCCCGCACAGGCACACCGCGGTGTTGTACCGCAGGTCACCGGCCGCTTCGGCATATCCGACGCATACCGTCACCGGACCGGCCGCCGCGATCAGGGCGGCTATCTGCGGACTGTTCGGATCGAGCGCCGGGGGCAGGTCGTCCAGCGCCGGACTGCGCAGATCGCCGAGGTATCCGCCGAGCGCCGCGTCCGGGAACACCAGCAGGTCGACGCCGTCGCGCACAGCGGCTTCGATCAGCCCCAGCGCCTTGTCCAGCCCGCGTTCCAGATCGCGGCCGAAGTGGCCCGCGACCGCGCCCAGTGTCACCATCGGCATATCCGCACTCCTCGTCCGGCAGCGTCGTCCGACCAACTCCCGTCGACCATCCTGCCCCACCATTTCGCCCCGTCGTGCACTCCTCCAGCAGCGTCGACGGCCCGGCGGGCGATCGTCCGACCACGTCAGGCGGCACCGAGACCGGTCACGCCGGAGTCGAGTGCCACCGTGATCGTGCCGTCCGGCCAGCGGAACCGGACACCCGGTTCCGCGGTCAGCCGTCCGCACGGCGTGGCGGTGAGCGGGGCCGGAACCGTGTGCACGGGTTCGGGATCGGCGACGATCATGGCGAACCCGGGGAAGCACCCGAGCCACGCGCCCATCGAGGCCCCGCTGGGCCGCGGGATCGCCGCGATGTCGAGTTCGGCACCGGTGCCCGACGCCTCGGCGAGCATGCCCAGTGTTCCGGCCAGGCCCGCCATGCTGACATCCTTTGCCGCCGCCGGACGCAGCCGCGCGATCACCTCCGCCATACCCCGCAGTTCGCCGCCGCTGCGCCGACTCGTACTGTCCCACTGCCGATCTCGGTATCCCGGCCGCCACTGGCCGCCGAGATCGGCGATCAGCGAGACCCGGTCCCCGGCCTTTCCGCCGCCCGCCCGCACCGGCGCAGGCGTCGTCCCGAGCGCGGTGACCGCCAACGCCGCCGGTACGCCGAGTTGGGTATGCCCGCCCAGAACCGGCACGTCCCAGGCATCGGCGGCTCTGGCCAGACCGCGCACGATCCGGTCCAGCTGCCCCGCGGTGGGTGCGGCAACCGCATCGAGCAGACCGACCGGGCGCGCACCCATCGCCGTGAGATCGTTGACGTTCACCAGCACCGAACACCAACCCGCCCACTCCGGATCACGTTCGACCATCGACGGCAGGATCGCATCGCACGCCGCGATCACGTCCGTCCCCGGCACCGGAGCACCGTCGTCGCCCCGGAACCCCTTGGGGCCCAGTCCATCCGGTTGCCGCAGAAACGGTGTGAGCAACGTACCGAGCGGAGCCTTGGTGGCCTCGACGGCGCGTCGCACGAGCCCCACCGGCCACCGCATGCGGCGATGCGCGCGGCCGCCCACGACCGGCCCGGGACCGGTGTCGTCCCAACCCAGATGCCGGAACAGGGCCACGTGACGGTCCTGCACGGTGGCGTCGAAACGCAGCGCACCGGCCGATTCGACGTGCGCGCACGCCGCACGCACGAGTGCCGCACCGATTCCCCGGGCGTGCCGGGTGTCCACGACCGCGAGCCTGCTCCCCGACCACCAGCCGATATCCGCCCCGGTGGCCGGGTCACGATGCGAGACCAGCCGGACCCCGCCGAGCACCACGCCGTCCGGTGCCACCGCGACGAAGGTGATCGTCTGCGGGTCGGCATCGAACTCGTCGAGATCCGATCGCGGGAAGAGCTTCTGCCGCTGGACGAATTCGCGATGACGCAGGCGCAGATGGTCCCGCCGGGTGCGTGCGTCCGCCACGGTGACGAGGAATTCGGGTCGCCGGGCGGGCGGCTCCCCCGCCAGGATCGACAGAGCCGAGGCCGGCGCTGCCGGAGAAGCCGAATACGAAGTGCCGTCGAGCATGTCAGGCTCCCATCACCTGAAGCAGGCTGCACGCACCGCAGGCCGCGCAGCCGGCCTGCTGTGCGGATCCGCGCAATCCGATGCGCCGCAGGTGCTCCGCCACCGCGCGGGTCACCCGTTCCAGCACTGCCGGATCCGGCGCCGTCGCCCGGTCGACGTCGACGGCCAGGGTGCCCGCGTGCGGACGGAACGGCACCACGAAGGGATACACCCCGGACTCCGCCAATTCGATTGCCCCGGTGACCAATTCGTCCGGATTCTCACCGAGGCCGACCAGCAGGTAGGTCGACACCCGGTTGCGGCCGAACACTCGCACCGCCTCGCTCCAGGCCCGGCGGTACTCGGCCAGTGGCACGGTCGCCTTGCCCGGCATCCACCGCCGCCGCACCGCGTCGTCGAGCGACTCGACGTGGATCCCGATGGCATCGGCCCCCGCCGCTCGCAGGTCGGTCAGGACCGACAGATCCGCGGGCGGCTCGCACTGCACCTGAATCGGCAGATCCGGAACCGCCTCCCGCACCGCCCGCACGCACCGGGCCAGATGACGGGCCCCGCGATCCGCCCCCGCCGAGGTGCCGGTCGTCATGACCATCTGCGTCACGCCGTCCAGATCGACTGCGGCGCGGGCGACTTCGGCGAGTTGACCGGGTTGCTTGACCGCGGTGGTGGCTCCGGCGCGCAGCGATGCCTCGATCGAGCAGAATCGGCAACGCTGATCCTCCCGGTATCGGATGCAGGTCTGCAGCACCGTGGTCGCGAGCACGCTGCGGCCGTGCAGCTTCGCGATCTTCTCGTAGGGCACGCCGGCGGCCGTGGTCCGATCGTAGAACCGCGGCCGCTCCACGGCGGTGACCTCGACGCCGGTATCGGTGCCGTCGAACAACACCCGGTCGCCGTCGAAGACGTACGGGCTGTCCGGATTTCGCGGCACCGCGGCGGGCAGGCCGTCGATCAGCAGGTGACCGTCGTCGCTCGGCCCGGCCCCTCCGGTGCGGTGCACCGGTGGCGTGCCGCGAATGCCGATGAGCGTCAGATCCACTCGGGTCGAGGGGGTGTTCACAATCGAACTCCGTTCTCGGGCAGGGCATCCGGCACCGTTGCCGAGGACAGCGTGGTGACGACGGACTCGGCGACGTGTCGCGCATCCCGGTCGATGCCCAGGAAACGTCCCGAACCCCAGGTGTGCATCCAGGGCAGACCGACGAAGCTCAATCCGGGCACCTCGGTGATGCCGCGGGTCTGCATCGGACGACCGCCGCCGTCGAATGCGCTCGCCTCGATCCAGCGGTAGTCGGGCCGATAACCGATGGCCCACAGGATGCTTCGCACTCCCGCCGCGGCCAGATCGAGCCCGGTCGGATCCGCGGCGGGGGCCCAGACCGGCTCGTAACGAGACGGCGGCGGCGCGGCGATCCCGGCGTCCTCGATATAGCGATCGATATCCGAGCAGATCGAGTTGTACACCGAATCGGCCCGATCGAGTGCCGCGGTCAGCGAGGGAGCGAAGGCCAGCTCGGTGTCCTTGCCGCCGACGAGCCTGCCGTACAACGTCATTCCCTCGACCGCGAAGCGGCGCAGATCCACGTCCCGGCCGCCGTCGCGACCGGTGACGTAGTGGTTGGTCTTCTCCTGTGCTGCTTTACCGCCCGGATACTGCTGGGCGGGTGTGTCGTACACGCCCATGTCGGCGAGCCAGGTCATGCAGTCGCGGCCACGGTAGCGCCGCGCCACCCGCGGTGCGCCGCCGACGGCGAGGTGCACCGACCGGCCCGCCAGATGCAGATCCTCGGCGATCTGCGCGCCGGATTGCCCGGTGCCGACCACCAGCACGGCCCCGTCGGGCAACTGCTCGGGATTGCGGTACTGCTCCGAATGCAGCTGCGCGACAGCGGGATCGATCGCGGCGGCGAACGGCGGCAGGATCGGCAGCGGATATCCGCCGGTCGCCACGACCACCTGTGCGCAGCGGAGCGACTCGACACCGGACGCGGATTCCAGCGTCAGCTCGAAACCGTCCGCGGTACGGCGTAATCGACCGACCTTGGTGTGCGTGCGCAGTGGTGGGTCGAAGGTGTCCAGCCATCCGGCCAGCCACTGCACCACCTCGTCCCGGGTCATGAACCCGTCCGGATCACCGCCTTCGTAGCGGTAGCCGGGCAGTCGGCAGTGCCAGTTCGGGGTGACGAGTGTGAAGTTGTCCCAACGAGTGTCGGACCAGGCGTGCATCGGCGTCCCGGATTCGACCACCAGATGCTCGATCCCGGCCCGGCCCAAATACCAGCTGACCGACAGCCCGGCCTGCCCCGCGCCCACTACCACGACCGGAACGTGATTCGCCGCCGTGGTCATGACGGCGTCCGCTCGGGTAGCGGCGGTTCCAGTGTGAGGACCTCCACCAACGCGTCCGCCGGGAAAGCGCTTGCGGCGAAGCGGATCTGCGCCGCGGTGGCCCGAGCCGAGGTGCAGGCGAACCCGAACTTCGCCCGCACCCGCTCGGTCGCGTGGTCCAGTGCGGTGACGGACCGGTGCACGAAGTCGCCGACGGTGTATTGCGTTCCGGCCGTGAGGAAGTCGTGAACGACCAGACTCGGCGAGTAGTAGCCCACCGGAGCGCCCTCGGGCCACCGGACGGTGAACGTCATCTCAGGCATGCGCGATCTCCCGCCAGGCAGCGGCTGCGGTGTCGTCGGCGACCAGCGGCCCGTACACGTCCGGCCGACGATCCCGCAGGTGGAACATGCCCGCCCGCATGGCCGTGAACGTGCCATCGACGTCGACCTCGGCGACCGCCAGTCCGCTGTCCAGGGCGGTCGTGTCCAGGACGTTGCCGCCCGGGTCGACGATCTTGGCATTGCCCACGTATCGCAGCGAGCCGAAGCTACCCGACTGATTCGACGCCACCCAGAACACCTGATTGTCCAGTGCCCGAGCGGTATCGAACAGATTGAACCGGTAGGTCCACCGGTCGTCCTGCAGGTTCTCCGCGGTGGCGGTACGGGCCGCCGGCCACGCGGACAGACTGGCGATGATCTCCGCTCCGCCCAGCGCCATCATGCGCGCGGCTTCGGGAAATGCCTTGTCGTAGCAGATCTGCAAGCCGATCCGCCCGACCGGCGTATCGAAGATGCCGTAGCCGTCACCGGCCGCATAGGACATGTTCTCACCCAACGGCTGATGCACCTTGCGGTAGCTGCCGTAGATCCGTTCCCCGTCCAGCAGAACCGCCGCGTTGTACCGGGTTTCGCCGTCCTCGCCCAGTTCGCAGAAACCGATCGCGACGATCATGTCACCGGCTATTTCGCGGACCCGGGCGAGTTCGGGGCCGTCGAGCCGGATCGCCGGGGGCAGTGAGCGTGTCGTGGTCTTGACGGTGTCGCCGTGATTGCCCAGGCTGGACAGATAGCCGCCGATCGCGGCCTCGGGAAAGACCAGGAAATCCACACCGCGACGCCTGGCCCGCGCGACGAAATCGGCGATGGTGGCGAAATTCTGTTCCAGATCCCGGGTGAAGTTGGCGGCAACCGATCCGATGGTGACCATGTTGTACCTCGTTACCGAAGAAATACGGGATCACACCATGTAGGTGGAATTGATGATGGCGCCCTTGCGCGCGTAGTGGATGACCGCGTCCTGCACGTCCAGCGGATGCGCCGGGACGACACCGGTGATCAGATCCTCTTCGCGGGCGCCGTGCAGGGCCAGGCCGAAACGGCAGCAGAACACCGTGCCACCTTCGGCGATGAAGGTCGCCAACGCGTCGTTGATATTCTGCTCACCGGGGAATCCGGAATCACCGGTCTTCGGAAATCCGCGGGTGGCGAGGCAATTCAGCGCACCAGGTCCGTAGAAATAGATCGCCGACTCGAACCCCTTCCGCAGCGCACGGGTGGCCTGCAGAACGGCCACGAACGCCACCGAGGATTCGTGGGCGATACCGTGCACCAGGGTGAAATAGCTCTCCCCGTTCTCGGCCTGGTAGTCGGGGAATATCTTCGTGCCGCCGTACAGATTCGAACCGGCGGGCAGCGAGGGGTGTGGAATCTCGGCGAGGGACTTCTCGATATTCTCGGTGATGGTGGCGTCGAATACGGACATGGGGCACTCCCGGAATGGTGGAGAACGGCTACAGTTAGATTTCACGCTCGCCGTATTGCGCAATGGTTACCGATGGAATAAATGCCCCACCGAATTCTGTAACATGGTGTGCCCCAAGCCCTCTCCGGCCGAATGACGCGGGCTGTGCCGCGCCGGTCGCGAACCGGAGAGGCGCCGGGTGTGCTCGATCAGTCGGCGTAGGCGTCCAGGGGCGGGCAGGAGCAGACCAGATTGCGGTCGCCATAGGCGCCGTCGATGCGGCGGACCGAGGGCCAGATCTTGGCGCGGGCCGCGGCCAGACCCTGTGGGTAGACCGCGGTTTCGCGGCTGTAGGGGTAGGTCCATTCACCCACGAGACAAGCTGCGGTGTGCGGGGCGCCGCGCAGCGGGCTGTCCGCGACGGGCCACACGCCCGCGGCGACCTGGTCGATCTCGCCCTTGATGGCGATCATCGCGTCGACGAACGCGTCCAGCTCCTCGAGATTCTCACTCTCGGTTGGCTCGACCATCAGCGTGCCCGCGACCGGGAAACTCATCGTGGGAGCGTGAAACCCGAAGTCCGCCAATCGTTTCGCCACATCATCCACGGTGACGCCGGTGCGCTTGGTGATCTCGCGCAGATCCAGAATGCATTCGTGCGCGACCACGCCGTCCGCACCCGTGTAGAGCACCGGGAAATGCGAATCGAGCCGCCGCGCAAGGTAATTCGCCGAGGCGATGGCGGTCAGCGTGGCACCGCGCAGCCCGTCCGCGCCCATCATGCGGATATAGCCCCAGGTGATCGGCAGAATCGAAGCCGAGCCGTACCGGGCGGCGGACACCGCGTGTGAGCCCGTTTCGAGCGGGTCGCCCGGCAGGTACTTCGCCAGATGTTCGCGCACGGCCACCGGGCCGACGCCCGGACCACCGCCACCGTGCGGAATACAGAAGGTCTTGTGCAGGTTCAGGTGTGAGACGTCGCCGCCGAAGCGGCCCGGACGGGCAAGTCCGACAAGGGCATTCAGATTCGCCCCGTCGACGTACACCTGGCCGCCCGCATCGTGCACCAGGGCGCACAGCTGCGCGACCTCGTGCTCGTACACCCCGTGCGTGGACGGATAGGTGATCATGATGCAGGCCAGCCGATCGGCGTGGTCGGCGATCTTGGCACGCAGATCGTCCAGGTCGATATCGCCGTTCTCGCGGCACTTCACCACTTCCACGCGCAGCCCGGCCATCGCCGCCGACGCGGCATTGGTGCCGTGCGCACTGGAGGGAATGAGGCAGGTGTCGCGCCGGGTGTCGCCGCGATCGAGGTGATAGCGCCGAATCGCCAGCAGCCCAGCGTATTCGCCCTGACTTCCCGCATTGGGTTGCAGGCTGACCCGATCGTATCCGGTGATGGCCGCGAGCCACGCCTCCAGATCCTCGATCACCCGCAGCATGCCGGGGACATCCTGAACGGGAGCGTACGGGTGCAGGCGGGCGAATCCGGGCCAGGTGATCGGTTCCATCTCCGCGGCCGCGTTGAGCTTCATCGTGCACGATCCGAGCGGAATCATGCTGCGGTCCAACGCGATATCCTTGTCCGAGAGCCGGCGCAGATAGCGCAGCATCGCGGTCTCGGTGTGATACCGCGTGAAGGCCGGATGCGTCAGATACTCCGACCGGCGGTCCTCGATACCCGGCAGCGGCGCGCGTTCCGAATCCGCTGTCGCACCGAAGGATTCGAGCACGATACCGACATGTTCGGCGGTGGTGGCCTCATCGCACGCCACCGAGACGTGGTCCGCGTCGACCAGGCGCAGATTCACCCCGCGCCCGTGCGCCTTACCGACCACGGCCTCCGCGCCGCCGGGCACCCGCACCAGCACGGTGTCGAAGAACCGTTCGTGCACAACGGCTTCCCCGAGTCCAGCGGCCAGGTCCTCGGCGTGCCGGTGCACCTGGCGCGCGATCGCGCGCAATCCGTCGGCACCGTGATACGAGGCATACATCGCCGCGACGATCGCCAGCAGCACCTGTGCGGTACAGATGTTCGAGGTGGCCTTTTCCCGGCGAATGTGCTGCTCACGGGTTTGCAGCGCGAGCCGGTAGGCGGTGCTGCCGTCGGCGTCGACGGACACCCCGACCAGGCGGCCCGGCAGCTGGCGCGCGTGCGGGGTGCGCACCGCGAGATAACCGGCGTGCGGCCCGCCGAATCCGAGCGGCACACCGAAACGCTGTGTGGTGCCGAAACATACGTCCGCGCCCTGTTCACCCGGTGGCGTGATCAACGTCAGCGCGAGCAGATCCGCGCCGGCGGCCACCAGCGCACCTCGCTCGTGCGCGGCCTCGATCAGCGCGGTCCAGTCCACGATGCGCCCGGACGCGCCGGGGGTCTGCACCAGCACGCCGAAGAATTCACCGTCCGGCAACCGGGGCGGGCTCGCGGGCATGTCACTGCTCAGATCCGCCTCGACGATCTCGATACCCAGCGGTTCGGCGCGGGTGTACAGCACGGTACGGGTCTGCGGGAACAGATCGGCGTCGATCAGCAGCCGCGCGGACTTGTTCGCCCGATTCGCCCTGCGCAGCAACGTCATCGCCTCGGCGGCGGCGGTCGCCTCGTCCAGCATGGACGCGTTCGCCACCTCCATACCGGTCAGGTCCGAGACCATGGTCTGGAAGTTCAGCAGCGCTTCCAGGCGTCCCTGGCTGATCTCCGGCTGGTACGGCGTGTACGCGGTGTACCAGGCCGGATTCTCGATCAAATTACGCACCAGCACCGGCGGGGTCAGCGTGTCGTAATAGCCGAGCCCGATCATGGAGGTCGCGACGGTGTTGGCGTGCGCGAGTTCGGCGAGTTCGGCGAGCACCTCGTGCTCGGACGCGGCCGGAGGCAGCACACCGAGCCCGGTATCGGCGGCCGGGTCCAGGATCGCGGCGGGAACGGCGCGTCCGGCCAGCTCGTCCAGCGAGCGCACGCCGACGACGTCGAGGATATCGGCGAGGGCGGCGGAATCGGGACCGATATGACGGTCGGCGAAGGGACGGGTCACGGCAGCTCCCAGGGGTCGGGCGGGCGTCGACGGGGCGGGTCGACAACGTCGGGCCCTCCCCCTCTGTCGTGGCGCCTGAGAGATTCGGGGCACGCGCGCGGCGGACCTTTTCCCCATGGGCGGCTGGTCCGCATTGTGTGCGGCCAGCTCTTTCCAGAGGCGCCCACTGCCCGCACGGTCCCTTGTGCCTGAGAGATTGACGGGGAGGTGCTGCTCCTTCGGCGCCCGGGACGGTACCCGGAACTCTCCCGCACGGCATCGGCGCACCGTCAGTCTAGTCGGACGTGTGTGTCACCTGTGTTTCCGCCCTGGGTCGGGCTGCGTCGCCCGATACACGCCGATGGCCGGCCACCCGAGAACGGGCGGCCGGCCATCGGAAAGCATTCGATCAGTTGTCGAAGGCGTCCTTGACCTTCTCGCCGGCATCCTTCAGATTGGATTTGGCCTGGTCACCTTTACCCTCGTTGCGGGTATCGCGATCACCGGTGGCCTCGCCGAGCTTTTCCTTCGCTTTGCCGGTCATCTCGTCCAGCTTGTTCTTCGCCTTATCGGTGGCACTCATCATGCACTCCTTCCGGTCTGGGCGCTGACGTATCCGGCTCTACCCGGCACCACCGCATCGAAACCCGGACCCGGAGATCGCCACCGGCGCGGACCGGATCAGCCGGTCTTGCGGTTCTCCCGAACCTTCCGGCGGAACGCCAGCTCGTCCTCGGGGCGCTCGGAAGCGGTGTGGCTCTCGGCCCGCTCGGCCGGGAAGGCCGCGATCGCGCCGGTCAGCTCCCGCATCGCGCCGCTGACCGCGATACCGAACACACCCTGCCCGCCCTGCAGTAAATCGACGACCTCCTCGGGCGAGGCGCATTCGTATACCGTCGCGCCGTCGGAGAACAGGGTGATACCCGCCAGATCCTCGACCCCGCGGCTGCGCAGGTGGTCCACCGCGATGCGAATGTTCTGCAGCGAGATCCCGGCGTCGAGCAGGCGCTTGACGATCTTCAGAACCAGGATGTCCTTGAACGAGTACAGCCGCTGGCTGCCCGAACCGGTGGCGCTGCGAATGGACGGGACCACGAGGCCGGTGCGGGCCCAGTAGTCCAACTGCCGATAAGTGATTCCGGCCACCTGACACGCACTGGGCACCCGGTAACCAACCAAATCGTCGGGCACCGTGTCGTCGGGGAACAGTCCGGGCTGTACCACCGCGGCGGACCGCGCATGTTCTGCCGGGGCGGGCCGCGCCTGAGATGTCTGCTGCGGTTGGTCTCCCACTGACTACTCCCTCACTGCATCGCCGAAGAGAACAACGGCCTAACTGTCGAGGCTACTCCCCCGATTGTCTCGGCAGCACAGGCATCGAACCAAACTCCGCGCGCGGCGTGTTTCTCGACCTCAACTAGAGGTCGAGGGCACATTCCGGGGTCTAACTGTCGGTCGCCTTGAAGTCGTCCGGGGAGACCGATTCGAGGAACTCCTTGAACTTCTCGACCTCGTCCTCGCGCTCGTCCGGCATCACCAGCCCCGCCTCCTCGAGCACCGGCTCCTCGGCGTAGATCGGGCAACCGACCCGCAGCGCGATGGCTACCGAATCCGAGGGACGCGCCGAGATCCGCAGATCGTTCTCGAACACCAGGTCCGCGTAGAAGGTGCCCTCCTGGAGATCGACGATCCGGACCTCTTTCAGGGTGTGCCCCAGATCGTGGATCAGGATCTTGATCAGGTCGTGGGTCAACGGGCGAATGGGTGTGACGCCCTCCTGCTCGAGGACGATCGCCGTGGCCTCGGCCTGGCCGATCCAGATGGGTAGGTACCGGTCACCGGCCACCTCACGGAGCAACAGCACGGGCTGGTTCTGGGGTTGCTCGACGCGGATGCCGATCACACGCATTTCAGTCATGACTCGCCACTGCCTCCCATACTCGCGGCCCGTCCAGCGTGCCACTACGAAACCGGCCGTATCACCGAGTCTAGGCGAAGATTTCAGCCGCCGAGGGCAGCGCGCACCGACGTCTTCACCAGGCTGGTGTGCAACGTCAGCGAGAGCGCCGCAAGTTCGCGGACAGTTTCCTCCGCGCGAGCGCGCGCATCGGCGTCCCGGCTCTTGGCGATGGGGGCCACGATCTGGGCGATCATCGCCGCCTCGCGATCGGCGGCCAGTTTGAAGGCCCGTAGATGCCGCGCTTCCAAACCGAATTCGCTCATCGCCTTGGCCGCGCGCGCCAGCGTCACGGCCTCGGTGTCGAAGTATCCGGCCGCGCCCGGAGTGATCAGGTTCGCGCGGATCAGCTCGGTGAGGAATTTCTCATCGATACCGGCCTGCTCGATCAGATCCGCACGGGTGATACGGATTTCGCTGTCGAACCGGAGTTCGTCCGGTGTCACCTCACCGGGCACGACACCCAGCCGCCGGGGCGGGGTCAGAGCGCCGGCGGGGCGGACGGACTCGGGCGCACGCCCCGTCCCGTCGACCCCGTCCGCCCGGGCGCGCGCCTCGCGCACCCCGAGCGTCGCGGCACCGCTGTCGATCGCCTCGAGCTGCTCCTTGATCACCTTCAACGGCAGGTACTGATCGCGCTGGGCGGTCAGGACGAACCTCAGCCGCTCGACGTCCGCGACCGAGAACCTGCGGTAACCCGAAGGCGTGCGCTCCGGGCTGACCAGCCCCTCGGATTCGAGGAACCGGATCTTCGAAATGGTGATGTCCGGGAAATCCGGACGCAGCAGATCCAGCACGGAGCCGATCGACATCCCTCCGCGGGTCCACTGCGCAGCGCCTGTCATCTCGTACCGGCTCCTACAGTGCGCCTGCCGCATCGCTCGCGGCGGGGCGCGGACCGGTCAGGAAGACCAACCGGAACTTGCCGATCTGCACCTCGTCACCGTTCTGCAGCTCGGAGGAGTCCACCGGTTCGCGATTGACGTAGGTTCCGTTCAAGCTGCCCACATCCACCACCTGGAAGGTGTCGTCGTCCTGCCGGAACTCCGCGTGGCGCCGGCTGACGGTGACATCGTCGAGAAAGATGTCGCTGTCGGGATGACGCCCCGCCGACGTGGTCGGCTGATCCAACAGGAACCGCGACCCGGCGTTCGGGCCGCGCTTGACCACCAGGAGGGCAGCACCCGCGGGCAGGCCCTCGACACCCTGCACCGGCTGTTCGCCGGTCTGCTCACCGGAGCGCGACGCGTCGACCTCGTTGAGGAAGTCAGCGCGGAATACCGACGTCGTCTCGGCCGCGCTCTCCCCGTAACCCGGGTCTTTGTTCTCGCTCACCCTTGCTCTCCTCCTCGAACCGATTATCCGTACAAGCATCCGATTCCGGATTCCATCACCCAGCGCGACCGGCTGTCGCGCCCTTGGACATTCCGGCACCGGTCGCCGGCACATCTGTTGGCATTGACCGTACCCTGCCAGGGCGATCCCGTGCAGGTAGAACTGTGAAGGCCACTTCAGCCCCCGATAACTCCTTGATAACCTGCGGCATCGAGCAGTTCACCGAGCGTTGCGTCCAGTGCCGCGGCGTCGGAAACCTCCAGCTCGAACATCCAGCCCTCGCCGTACGGATCACTGTTGAGAGTCTCCGGCGTGGAATCCAGAACCTCGTTCACCGCAACGACTTTCGCGCTCAACGGGGAGTAGATGTCCGAGACGCTCTTGGTGGATTCCACCTCCGCGATGCTGTCCCCGGCCGGTGCGTCGCTGTCCAGCGCGGGCAACTGTACGAACACGATGTCGCCGAGCTGCTGCTGGGCGTAGTCGGTGATGCCGACCAGCACGCGCGTGGGACCCGTGCGCCGGACCCACTCGTGCTCCTCGGTGTAGCGCAGATCCTCGGGAAGGGCGGTCAATGCTCATGTCCTTTCACGGGGCGTCCTTTCACGGGCGTGGCGATCACTCTAATCACGGGGTGCGACAGGCGGTGTGGCCGGGATGGTCCGGGCCACCGCGAGGGCCTTGCCGAGGTAGAGCAGTCCCGTCCAGACATAGACGGCCGTGCCCCAGATCAGGAATGCCCAGCCGAAGGCGCGGCCGAAACCTGCCAGCGGCCAGTGCATCTCGCCCGCCAGCAACCACGGCAGCGCCGACATCAACGCGAACGTCGCGGCCTTGCCGAGATAGATCACCTCGGGCGGATCGAGGTGGCGGCGGCGGTAGATCGGCAGGGTCGCGGCGAGGATCAGATCGCGCCCGATCAGCACGACCACGAACGGCCACGGGAGAATTCCGCGCACCAGCAGGCCGAGCACCGTCGCCACCAGATACAACCGGTCCACGAACGGATCCAGCAGTGCGCCGAGCCGTGAGTACTGATCCAGCAACCGGGCGAGTTTGCCGTCCAGATAATCGGTGACGCCGCTGGCGATCAGCAGTGCGAACGCCCACCCGTCCGCCCGCACGGCCAACAGCAGCCAGAGGAAGACCGGCACCCCGATCAGCCGCAGCACGCTCAGCACGTTGGGCAGGGTCAGGACGCGGTCCTCGCGCCGCGGGGCCGGTGGGGCGCCACCGGATTGGCTCGTCACAGCCTGTTGCTTACCCGAATCGGCCCGGTGTCGCCATTCGGGCACGCCGGACGGGGTGCGCGAGATGTTCCGGGCCGAGTTCGGCGCCGGCGCGGCGGTGAGGAGAATGATGCCGAAAGCGTTTCATGCGATGTGCTCGTTCGGAAGGAAGACCATGCCCGACTTCGATTACGACGTCGTAGTGATCGGCTCCGGGTTCGGCGGCAGCGTGAGCGCGCTGCGGCTGACCGAGAAGGGCTACCGGGTGGCGGTCCTGGAATCCGGTCGGCGCTGGCCTGCCGAGGCCATCCCCAACACGAATTGGAATGTGCGCAAATCGATCTGGGCTCCGCGCCTCGGCCTGACCGGTCCGCAGCGGATCAGCGTGCTGGGCAAGTGCGCGGTGTTCTCCGCCGCCGGGGTGGGCGGCGGTTCGCTGATCTACGGCAACACCCTCTACGAACCGCTGCCGAACTTCTACGAGGACCGGCAGTGGGCGCACATCACCGATTGGCGCAGCGAGCTCGCGCCCTATTACGACCAGGCCAAGCGCATGCTCGGCGTCGCCCAGAATCCGCGCACCACGCCGGCAGACGAGGTCATCCGCTCGATCGCCGACGATCTTGGCGTCTCGGACACCTTCCACCCGACCGATGTCGGTGTCTTCTTCAACGAACAGGATCCCGGCACCGAGGTCGACGACCCGTACTTCGGCGGCGCCGGACCGCGCCGCAGCGGCTGCGTCCACTGCGCGCGCTGCTTCACCGGCTGCCCGCACAACGCCAAGAACACCACTCCGACCAACTATCTCTACCTGGCCGAACAGGCCGGAGCGCACGTGTTCGAACTCACCACCGCGAGCAAGGTCCGGCCGATGATCGGCGGTGGCTATGCCATCGAGACCCGTCGCTCGGATCGCTGGATCCGCAAGCAGCGCAAGACATTCACCGCCGAGCAGGTGGTGTTCGCCGCGGCCGCGCTCGGCACCCAGAAGTTGCTGCACAAGATGCGCGACGAGAAGGTGCTGCCGCAGTTGTCCCCGCGGCTGGGCGAGCTCACCCGCAGCAACTCCGAGGCGATCCTGAACGTGGTCAGCCGAGACCGGCGTGATTTCGCCGAGGGCATCGCGATCACCTCGTCGATCCACCCCGAACCGGATACCCACATCGAGGTCTGCCACTACGGCAAGGGCCAGAACGCGCTGTTCCCGATGTCGGTCCCCATCGTGGACGGCGGCGCGTTCCGGTTCCTGCGCTTCCTGCTGGCCATATTCGCCCGGCCGATGGTGTTCCTGCGCAGTCTCAACGCCCGGCACGCCTCGGAGAAGTCGGTGATCCTGCTGGTCATGCAGTCGCTGGACAACTCGCTCACCTCGTTCCGGCGCTGGGGCGGCCTCAAGACCAGGCAAGGTACGGGCGCGCCGAATCCGACCTGGATCCCGATCGCGCACGAGGTCGGCCGCCGCTTCGGCGAGAAGGTCGACGGCGATGTGCACGGCCTGGTGATGGATGTGTTCAACATCCCGGCGACCGCGCACTACATCGGCGGATGCGTCATCGGTGAAAGCCCCGACACCGGCGTGATCGACCCGTACCAGCGCGTCTTCGGGCATCCGGGCCTGCACATCGCCGACGGCTCCGCGGTCACGGCGAACCTGGGCGTGAATCCGTCGCTCACCATCACCGCGCAGGCCGAACGCGCGATGGCGTTCTGGCCCAACAAGGGCGCCCCCGATCCGCGCCCGGCCCTGGGCCGCCCGTATCGGCGCATCGACCCCGTGGCCCCGATCCAGCCGTCCGTCCCGGTGTGGGCCCCGGGCGCACTGCGGCTGCCGATCACTCCCGCCGGGCCCGCCGTGCCCACCGCCTGACCGAAAGCTTCGGGCGGGCAACACATCTTGCCGAGAGCCGACGGCATCGGAGGCGAGACCGGAACTCTCCCAACTTCATATGCGACCGATCCGAGCACAGCGTTCCGGAAGAGCCGGTGCCGTCCACCACAACCGCTCGAAATTCCCACTCTCCCAACTCGATACGGGCTCCCGGACGCAGGCGAGGCGTGCGCTGCCGGGTGACCGGCCGAGCCCGCGTACACGGCCGAAGCCCGCGAACCGGGCGCACGGGAGGGGTGAAAACACCGAAGTCGCGCGGCCGCAACCGGACACAGCGGCGAATTGAACTCCCCGATCCCGCGTGGGCGCTTATGCTTTGCGGTGACGAGTATCGACGGGAAAGGGCGGGTCGCCAATGCTCGTGCGCGTGCAGAGTTCCGCGGGGACGCAAGCCGAGCGGGTGCTGATCGACTGGCTGCGCACCTGGAAGGGGCCGGGTGATCCGCACGGCGTCGCCATGGTCAATTGCAGCCTGTTCTTCGACAATCGGCTGCACCAGTTCGACGCGATCGTCTGGACGCCGACCGGCTGCGTGATCATCGAGGCCGAAGCACTCGTGGAGCGGGTGTCCGGGGAACTGGAAGTGCCGCTGGACGGCCCCTGGCGGGTCGGCAGCCAGCTGGTCACCCTGGAGGGCGGCCGGAGCAACCCACTGGACGCGTCGCGGGAGCACACCTACGCGTTGCAGGCCTGGCTGGCCGAGCGCGGGCTCGGGCAGCGAGTGGTGCAAGGCCTGGTGCTGGTCGTGCCGCCGCAGGGATCGAATGTGCGGCTGCGCCAGCTGTGGAGCGATCCCGGGCTCCAGGTGGCGATCGGCGATCGGCATCTGGCCGAATACCTGCACGCCCTGGCATCGCTGGGCCGTGCGCAGTGGACGGCCAACGATGTGGCGATGGCCTTTCGCGGGCTCAATCTGCTGCCCTATCTGCCGTCGCCGCAGGATCTGGTCGCCGAGGGTTTCGGCGGTACGGTGGACACCACGCTGTGGCGCGGCGGACCGCAGCAGGCGCAGGCCGAGGCCTTCCGCGAGGAGATGGCCGATTCCGAAGCGGCCGCGGCCAGGCCGACCTCGATGGCCATGCCCTGGTACAGCCCGTGGCAGCTCTATCCCAACGAGCCCGGCGAGATGGATCTGCGCCAGAGCGTCATGCGGGTGCTGCTCGCGGTCGGAATGCTCGTCGCGGTGGCGTGGGTGCTGTGGTTCGTGATCACCGCGGCCATTCAGTTCGGGCCGGGCTGAACACGTTCCGGATTCCGCCGCAGCGCGCCCGGGAGCGCCGCGTACATCGCGGTCACCAGCGCGAGCGCGATGGCGGCGCCACCGAGCACATCGGTCGGATAGTGGTAGCCGGAACCGACCATGCCGATCGCGATCGACGCCAGTAGTACCAGAGTGAGCACCGTCGCGCCGATCCGGAGCCGGGGCGCAGGCACGATCAGCACGAAAGCCGTTGCGATGGCGACGAATTGCACGGTGTGGCCGCTCGGGTAGGCCAGGTAGTGGTGAAGATGCCGGTGCCACACGTATTTCAGCGCGTAGGTGTTGATCGCGACGACGAGTTCCGGTGCCACGAGCAGGAATCCGGCGCGCCACCAGTCCCGGCGCCACGCGTACCAGAGCACCCCGATCAGCAGTACGGCCAGTGCGACGGGCGCGTCGCTCGGCGTCACCGAGACCGTGTAGACGGTGTGATGCGTATCGAGGGCGGAATGAATCCGGTCGTCCACGACGCGATCGAATCCGGTCGGCCCGCCGCCGGCCGGAAAGGCCAGCGGCAGCAGGACGGTGATCAGGACCCCGAGAAACACCACCGTCGCGAGCGGAACGACCCGATAGGACGGCAGAGCGGACACGCGTTTCACGGCACGACCTTATCCGCGCCCGCCCGCGTCGCCGTGCGGCGGTTTCACCCCGCCGGCTCATTCCCCCTGGTGCGAACTCGCATCGTCCAGCAGGGCGGCGCGCAAAGTGCTCTCGGGCACGCCCAGGGCCTCGACCAGGGTCAGCGCGTGCGGGCGCAGCCGGTCGACGAGTTCGTTGACGCCGCGGCGCACGAGTTTGGCCCGCTCCACCGACATGAACCGGTGCATGATGTACCAGGCCTGGTTCTGTTCCAGCGTGGAGTAGACGTACAGATCGCAGACGGTCTCGGCCAGCGCGCGGGCCTGCTCGTCCTCGATGTCGGCGATGCCCTCGATGAACGTCTCGAGTATCAACCGCTCGATATGCGCCTCGCCGGCCATCAGGATGTGGTCCTGGGCATTGTTGAACGCCTCGAACGGCCCGGTCTCCTGGGCGCGGGCGCGCAGCCGGTACGCGGCGGTGCGCACCAGATAGTCCTCGCGGTCGGCGAACAGCGCCAGCTGCACCTCGCGACGGGACAGATCGCCGTCTTCGAGCGAATCGCCGCCGCGGTCCCGCAACCGCTGAATCAGTTGGCGCACACCGGAACTCTCCCGCGCGACGTCCAGTGCCATGGTCGCGGCGAATCGCACCCAGCCCAGTGCGTCCAGATCGCGCACCTCGTCGGCGTAGGCGGTGAGCAGCTCCTTGGCGACCAACTGGGTGAGCACCACGTTGTCGCCCTCGAACGTGGTGAACACGTCGGTATCGGCCTTGAGCGTCACCAACCGGTTCTCGGTGAGATACCCTGCGCCGCCGCATGCTTCGCGGCACTCCTGGATGGCCCGGGTGGCGTGGCGGGTCTGTGCGACCTTGAATCCGGCCGCGCGCTTCTCCAGCGCGCGCTGGGCTCCGGGATCCAGATCCTGGCCGGTCTGCACCAGATGCATCCGGCGGACCAGATCGTTCTGCGCGAAGGACAGCGCGAACGCCCGTGCCACATGCGGCAGCAATCGACGCTGATGACTGCGGTAATCCAGCAGGACGACCTCTTCGCCGGTATCGGGGTCTTCGAACTGACGTCGCCGCTCGGCGTAGCGGATCGCGATGCTCAGCGCGACCCGCGCGGCCGCCGCGGCCGCACCGCCGACGCTGATCCGGCCGCGTACCAGCGTGCCGAGCGTGGTGAAGAAGCGCCGGCTCGGATTCTCGATATCGGAGCTGTAGGTGCCGTCCGGGGCGACGTCGGCGTACCGGTTGAGCAGGTTCTCGCGCGGAATGCGGACGTGGTCGAACCGGATGCGGCCGTTGTCGACGCCCGGCAGGCCGCCCTTGAGCCCGCAGTCCGAGGTCGTCACGCCGGGCAGATCGTTGCCGTCGGCGTCGCGCAGCGGCACCAGGAAACAGTGCACTCCCCTGCCCTCGCCACCGGTGATCAACTGGGCGAACACCGCCGCCATCCGGGCGTGTTCGGCCGCGCCGCCGATGTAGTCCTTGCGGGAGGATTCGGTCGGGCTGTGCACGACGAATTCCTCGGTCGCCGGATCGTAGGTGGCGGTGGTCTCGAGCTTGGCCACATCGCTGCCATGCCCGGACTCGGTCATGGCGAAGCAGCCCAGCAGATCCAGCGACATCAGCCGGGTCACCACGTCCCGGTGGCGTTCGGTGCCCAGATTCTCCACCGCACCGCCGAACAGCCCCCACTGCACACCGCTCTTCACCCACAGCGACAGATCGGTGTAGGCGAGCATCTCCAGCCCAGTCACCGCACCGCCGGGATCGGCGGTACCGCCGTGCTCGCGCCGGAATCCGAGTTCGGCCATACCGAATTTCGAGACCAGGTGCATCTGTTCGAGCACCCGCGCCCGTGCCTCGTGACAGTCCAGGTTCGGATCCGCGAACAGACGCTCGTCATCCAGTCGCGGCCGTACCTGCTCGCGCACCTCCCGCCAAGGACCGTCGAGCGCCGCACGAAGGATTTCCGCTGTCTGATTCACGGGATTGGCCATTCCCCGACCCTAGCCACCTAAACCGGCCGCGCCGGGTGACCGGGCTCACCGTGCGGATGTGCCGGGGTGTTCGCGTGGCCACAGATCTGCGAGCCAGGCTGACACGAGGGGCCGGCACCCTTTACCTTGCTGTGTGTGAGGGTACGGAATACCGCCGCACCGTCTGCCGGGCAGGTGCGGACGTGAGTGAGCAACTCGAGACCGAGGCCGTGGAGGAACCGGAGAGCCCGCGGCCGCGTCGACGCTGGCGGCGCGCGCTCGACTGGGTGACCGACCGGATCGTCGCCGAGCGCATCGCCACCGTGGACGCGGTCGTCGAGGCGCCGGCTCCACTGCAGCCGATCGATCTGTCCGACGACGCCGCCGTGACGCAGGTGATGGAACTCGCCGAACGGGTCGGCGAGGTCGTACTCGCCTCGGGAACCGCGGTCACCGATACCACCACCCAGGTCGAATTCATCGCCGCCACATACGGTTTGTCGCAGTGCGATATCGACGTCACCTACAACTCGATCCGTATCTCGGCCGATCGCGGCCCCACCATGCCGCCCGCGTCCACCATGCGAGTGGTCAACTACCGCACCCTCGACTTCACCCGCCTCGCCGCCGTCGACCGGCTCACCCGCCGGATCCGCCGCGAGGTGGTGCCGCCCGAGGTGGCGCACGCCGCGCTCGACGAGATCACCACCGCTCCGCACCCCTACAACCGCTGGGTGGCGACCGCTGGCTGGGCGCTGCTGGCGGCGGCCATCGGCCTGCTGCTGGGCGGCGGCCCGATCGTGGCCGCGACCAGTTTCGTGGCGACCGCCGCGATCGACCGCACCAACCGGGCGCTGAACTACCGCGGACTGCCCTCGTTCTTCCAGGCGATCGTCGGCGGCGCGATCGCGACCGTACCCGCGATCCTGCTCGCCACCTTCGCCGGGCGGGTGGAGACGAGTCCGTCGTTGATCGTCGCGGCCGGAATCACGGTGCTGCTGAGCGGATTACAGCTCGTCGGCTCGGTCGAGGACGCGATCACCGGCGCACCCATCACCGCGGCGGCGCGCATGCTGGACCTGCTCATGATGACCGGCGGGATCATCGCCGGGGTCGCGCTCGCGCTGCGGGCCGCGGACATGTTGCACGCGGTCGCGCCGTCGATCGATATGAATTCCTCGGC
>CBJNFW010000062.1:0-33240 GCA_966435935.1 uncultured Nocardia sp. | reverse complement strand
CCATAGACACAGCCGAGTCTCGAGGGCTGAACGACGAGCCTTACAGCGCCGAAAACCCCGTCGGAGCGAAGCGGAGACCAAAAACACAGTTACGATCACCCGGTGCCCGACGCCGCTACTGCTGTCTTGACAGACCCGAACCCCGCCGCTACGCGAGCGAGGTCACGAGACTTCCGCACGGCCCGGCTGATCGCCCTGATCGCCGGGATTCTGGGTGCACTGTTCGCGCTGGCGACGCCGTTCCTGCCGGTGAACCAGACCACTTCCGAGGTGAACTGGCCGCAGCACGGCACGCTCGGCAACGTCGAGGCGCCGCTGATGTCCCAGGTCCCGGTGGACCTGGAGGCGAACATTCCGTGCTCGGCGGTGTCCAAGCTCCAGCCCGGGGCGATGGTGCTCAACACCGCGCCCGCCCAGGGCGATCGAGCCGCGCTCGAGGCGCTGTTCGTCCGCGTCACCCCGGACACCGTCGACGTGGTGAATCGCAATGCCATCGTGGCTTCGGCCAAACGCGCCGAACTGCGCGGCTGCAGCACGATCCACATCGTCTCGGATATCGACCACACCTACGCCGCGTTCGGTGGCCTGACCACGCAGGTCGATCAGCCGGGGCCGGACGGCGCGACCACCAAGGTGACCGTTCCGGTCGAGGGCACCCAGGCCGGTGATCTGCGGCCGCAGGTGGTGGGCGTGTTCTCGGATCTGAAGGGTGCGGTCCCGGCGGGGCTGTCCTTCCACATGACGGTCGACTCGCGCTTCACCTCCACCCCGACGATCACCAAGCTGACGGCCTCGATCGCGGCGCTGCTGTGCACGCTGATCGCCCTGGGCGCGCTGGCCCGCCTGGACTCCGGCGACGAGCGCGGCCATCGCCGGATCTTCCCGCGGCATTGGCTGAAGCCGACCTGGGCCGACGGCGCGGTGATCGGCACGCTGGTGGTGTGGCATTTCATCGGGGCGAACACCTCCGACGACGGCTACATCCTGACCATGGTGCGCGTGGCACCGCACGCGGGCTATCTGGCGAACTATTTCCGCTGGTACGGCGTGCCCGAGGCGCCGTTCGGCTGGTACTACGACGTCATCCAGGCGTTCGCGCACATCTCCACCGCCAGTCCGTGGGTGCGCATTCCCGCGACGCTCTGCGCGATCGCGTGCTGGCTGGTGATCAGCCGTGAGGTGGTGCCGCGCCTGGGTCGCGGCGTACGCAACTCGCGTGTCGCGCTGTGGACCGGCGGACTGGTGTTCCTGGCCTTCTGGCTGCCCTACGACAACGGCCTGCGCTCGGAACCCATTGTCGCCCTTGGAGTTCTGCTCACCTGGGTGTCCATCGAACGCGCCATCGCGACCGGACGCCTGATCCCCGCCGCGATAGCGGTACTGGCGGCCGCGTTCACCCTGGCCGCCGCGCCGACCGGATTGAACTGTATCGCCGCGCTGCTCGCCGGAATCCGCCCGCTGGTGCGAATCGTGGTGCGTCGCAGACGTGTCCTGGCCGAATCGGGACGCAATCGGTGGGACCGGTCGTTCCTGGGTTCGACACTGCCGCTGCTGGCGCCGATCGCCGCGGCCGGGCTCCTGGTGCTGACCGTCGTCTACAACGATCAGACCTTCGCCGGAATTCAGGAGGCCGACCGGCTGCGGCAGCAGACCGGGCCGAATCTGGCCTGGTACGAGGACTATCTGCGGTACTACTACCTGTTCGTGGAGACCGTGGACGGCTCGGTGTCGCGCCGATTCGCCTTCCTGGTGATGATCCTGTGCCTGATCACCACGATGCTGGTGCTACTGCGCCGGCGCCGGGTTCCCGGTCTCGCGAGCGCACCGACGTGGCGGCTGCTCGGCGTGGTCTTCGGGACGGTCTTCCTGATGATGTTCAACCCCACCAAGTGGACCCACCACTTCGGCGCGTACGCCGGTATCGCCGGCTCGCTGGCGGCGGTGACCGCGGTGGCGGTCTCGGCGACCGCGCTGCGTTCGCGCAAGAACCGGTCGATTTTCCTTGCGGCGCTGCTGTTCACGCTGGCGGTGTCGTTCTCGGGCATCAACGGTTACTGGTACGTGTCGAGTTACGGTGTGCCGTGGTTCGACAAGATGGTGGTGCTGCACGGCATCAGGTCGAACACCGTGATCCTGGTGCTGTTCGGGCTGGCGCTGGTCCTGGTGGGCTGGCAGGCCTTGCGCGAGGGCTACGCGAAGCCGCCCGCGTCCGCGAAGTCCGTGCGCGGCAGGCGAATTCGGAAATTCGCCGCGATACCGCTGACGGTCATCGCGGCCGCGATGGTGCTGTTCGAGGTGCTCTCGCTGGCGAAGGGCGCGTACTCGCAGTACCCGGCGTTCTCGCTGGGCCGCTCGAATATCGACGCCCTGGGCGGCAATTCCTGCGGCCTGGCCAATGACGTTCTGGTGGAACCGAATCCGAACGAGGGCCGGTTGCAGCCGATCATCGATCGGGCAAATCCGCCCGCCAAGGGCGATCCGCTCGCGGGTGCCGATCCGTCCGGCTTCACCCCCAACGGTGTGCCCTCGGATCTGAAAGCCGATGCGGTGGAGGTGAAACCGGGGACCGGCAACACCTCGAGCCAGTCGGTCGGCGCGAACTTCGCCGAGGGACAGAACGCCGGAACCGGTGGCGGTTCCATCCAGCACCCGGGCGTCAACGGCAGCACCGTCGCCCTGCCGTTCGGCCTGGATCCGGCGAAGACGCCGATCATGGGCAGCTATCAGGAGGGCCTGCAGACCCCGGCGCATCTGACCTCGAGCTGGTATCAGCTGCCGCCGCGTTCGGAGCAATCTCCGCTGGTCGTGGTGACCGCGGCGGGCCGGATCCTGTCCTACGACCAGACCGGCGCGATGCAGTACGGCCAGAATCTGGTGCTCGAGTACGGCAAGCGCCGCGCCGACGGAACCGTGCAGTCCGAGGGCAGTTACGTTCCGCGCGACGTGGGTCCGGCGCCGTCCTGGCGCAATCTGCGCATCCCGCTGGACAAGCTCGCCCCCGACACCGACGTGGTGCGCATCGTCGCGGATCGCCGGGTGCTGATCGGCGATCAGTGGCTGGCCTTCACCCCGCCCCGCGTGCCGAAACTGCGGACGCTCAACACATACATCGGTTCCGAGCAGCCGGTGCTGGAGGACTGGGCCGTCGGCCTGCAGTTCCCCTGCCAGCAGCCGTTCCTGCACCGCTACGGCGTGGCCGATATGCCGAACTATCGCATCCTCCCGGACCGCCCCCTCGCGGTCAGCTCGACCGACACCTGGCAGGCCGAGGAATTCGGCGGCCCGCTCGGATTCACCCAGATGCTGGCGAGCTCCACCACCATCCCCACCTACCTGAAGGACAACTGGGCCCGCGACTGGGGTTCGCTCGAACGCTACGACCGCTACGTCCCGGACGCCACGCCCGCGGCCATCACCACCGGCACCGCGACCCGCTCGGGCCTGTGGTCCCCGGGCCGCATGCGCTCCTACTGATCGACAGAACGGGAGGGCGGCGCGGTGAAATACCGCGCCGCCCTTCGTCTGTCGTCGTCATGGTGGTGGACACGGCCGGGCGATACCCCTGTGGTCGGCGTACCGCGTCGGCCCGCTACGGCTCGATGCGATCGCACCACTCGTAGACCGGAAGGTTGCCTTCGGGGGTGTCCTGCCACCGGGGGGTGACTTTGAAGCGCTCGTAGCCGCCGTGGAACTGCACACGTAGTTCGATGCCGGGCGGGGTGATCGGGACGATGCGTTGCGGCAGGTCGGTTGGCCCGCCTTCTAGTACGGCCTTCGGTGCGCTACCCATAGCTGAAGGCTCTCATATGTGAGCGGCCCGACCGGGTGAATCCGGGAAAGACACTCCGTTCATCTGTCGTTCAGATGCCGGACCCCTACAGCGGCAACAGGTGGTGCTTGCGCGGGTTGCGGATGAGCTTCTTCTCGCGCAGCAGGCGCATGGCCCGGCGGATCTCGAGGCGCGTCGAGGAGGGCTCGATGACCGCGTCGACGTAGCCGCGTTCGGCCGCCACCCAGGGGGTCGCGACGGTCGCGTTGTAGAAGTCGATCATCTGCTTGCGGATGCCCTCGCGCTGGTCCTCCGGCGCGGCGGCGATCTGCCGTCCGCCGATCAGGCTGACGGCGCTCTCCGCACCCATGACCGCGATGCGGGCCGTGGGCCAGGCCAGATTGATATCCGCGCCGAGCTGCTTGGAACCCATCGCCGCGTAGCCGCCGCCGTACGACTTGCGGACCACCACGGTCACCTTCGGCACGGTGGCCTCGACGAACGCGAACAGCAACCGGCCGCCCCGCTTGATGACGCCGATCTTCTCCTGCTCGACACCGGGCATGAAACCGGGCGTATCGACGACGTACACCAGCGGAATGTCGTACGCGTCGCACATCCGGACGAAGTGCGAGGCCTTGTCCGAGGCGCGCGCGTCCAGCGAACCCGCGTACACCATCGGCTGATTCGCGACCACGCCCACGGCATGTCCGTCCACGCGGGCGAATCCGGTGATGATGTTCTTCGCCGCCGCCGCGCCGACCTCGTGGAAGTCGCCGTCGTCGAAGATGCGCAGCAGGATCTCGTGCATGTCGTACCCGGCGTTGTCCGAGTCCGGCACGATCGAATCCAGTTCCCGGTCGGTCTCGGTGACCTCCGGCTCGAGCCCAGGATTGATCACCGGCGGAACGTCCTGGCAGCTCGACGGCATGAAGCTCAGATAGTGCCGCACCCAGTCGAACGCCGCCTGCTCGTCCTTGGCGATGTGGTGCACGTTGCCGTACTCGGCCTGGCTGTACGCGCCGCCGAGTTCCTCGAGGCTGATGTCCTCACCGGTCACCTCGCGCAGCACCTTCGGCCCGGTGACGAACATGTGCGCACTCTCGGTGGCGACCACGACGTCGGTGTTGATCGGCTGGTACACCGCGCCGCCGGCGCAGTTGCCCAGGATGATCGAGATCTGCGGGACCATGCCCGACAGCGGTTCGGTCAGCAGCGCGAGGTTGGCGTACCAGGCCAGCGAGACCACGGCCTCCTGCACGCGCGCGCCGCCGGAGTCCTGGATGCCGACGATCGGGCAGCCGACCTTGGCCGCGTACTGCATGATCATGCCGACCTTGCGGCCGAACATCTCGCCGACCGACCCGCCGTACACGGTCTGATCGTGCGAGAACACCGCCACCGGACGTCCCTCGACCTTGCCGTGGCCGACCACGACGCCGTCGCCGTAGAGCGAATCCTTGACGTTCGGGTTGCGCATCAGCGCGCCGATCTCGACGAAGGTGCCGCGATCGAGGAACATGTCTATCCGCTCGCGGGCCGACGGGATTCCCTTCTTGGCGCGCTTGGCCACACCGGCTTCGCCCGCCGGTTCCTGGGCAAGTTCGAGCTTCTTGCGCAGATCGGCAAGCTTCTCCGCCGTGGTGTTCACTGGGCTCCCTTCGCAATTTCCGCGAGTTTCAGGGTGAGGTCTGCCCCGATCGTTGCGATCCGCGGCTCGTCGATGATCTGGAGATGATCCCCCGGAATGTGGATGATTTCCAGATTCGGGATGAAATCGTCCCAGCCACCGTTGGGAAGCCGGTCGGCGTAACGGGGTTCGATCTCGATGATGCCGTCGTGATAGCGATCGGCGAGGTACAGCACGGTATCGCCGTCGTAGTGCGACGGACGGGTCTTCTCCAGATCCCGGCCGTCCAGCCACGAGGTGCGCTGATGTTCGATGACTCCGCCGGGGATCTTGACGTCGGCGAACTTCATCAGCTCCATGATGATCTGGTACTGCTCCTCGTCGGAGGCGTCCGCGAGTTCCTGCAGCATGTCGTCGTCCAGTTCGCCCTTGATGCCGTAGGTCTTCTGGGCGAACGCCTGGAAACGCTCGACGCGCGCGCGCCGGCCCTTCGGGCTGTTGTCCTCGGGCTCGACCGGAATCGCCAGGTCGATCAGGCCGACCAAGCGCACGTCGTCACCGGCGGCGCGCATCACCTGCCCGACGCCGAGGGCGAACACCGCTCCCAGCGACCAGCCGTACAGCACGTACGGCCCGCCCGGATGCAGTGCGCGGATCTTGTCCGCGTACTCCCGGGAGCGATCCTCGATCGACCCCTCGATGCGCTCGAAGCCGTACATCGGGGTGTCCTCGGGCAGGCGCTTGAGCAGCGGCTCGTACACCAGGGTGTTGCCGCCCGAGGGGTGGAAGACGAAGACCGGCAACGCATCCGAGCCCTCGACGGGTGCGCGCAAGGTGCGCACATAACCGTCGACGTCGCCTTCCTGATGTTCGCGCACGATGTTCGCGAGCTTCTCGATCGTGTCGCTCGCGCGCACGTCCGCGGCGGTGACCTCGGAACCCACTCGCTCGGTGAGTCGTTCGGCCAGCTGCTGCGCGGTGGACTCGTCCAGCTGCGGCAGGGTGTCGAAGATGCCGCCCGCGGATTTGCCGGTGATGGTCGCCCAGGTGGCGTAGGCCAGTCGTTCGGCGGCATCACGCGGCGGGACGTTCGCCTCGGCGGTATCGGAAACCTCTTCCGGGACTGCGGTTTTCGCCTCGAATTCACCCGACTCGGTTGTCGCGGCGGGCTTTTCGGCCTCGGCAGACTGCTTCGCCTCGGCGGCCTTCGCCTCGAGCACGGCGGCCGGATCGTGACCGGCCTCCACCGCCGCGCGGGCCGCGGCCACGAATTCGTCGTCCACGGTGAGGGTTCCGCCCTCGGCGGCCTGCTTCTCGGCCATCGCCACCATCTCGTCGCGGTGCTCGATGGCGTAGTGCAGCACCTTGCCGACCTCGTGCAGGCTGGCGTCGCGCACCGCGGCGATCTGCAACTGCGGAATGTCGAATTCGTATTCGACCCGGTTCTTGATCCGCATGGCCATCAGCGAATCCAGACCCAGCTCCATCAGCGGGATCTCCATCGGCAGATCCTCCACGGCGTAACCCATGGATTCGGCGACGATGACGGCCAGGCGCGCCTCGACGGTCTCACCGCCGGCCGGATCCCAGCGCTCGCCGAATTCGGCGAGGACGGCCGGACCGTTCTCGGCGGTAACGGCAGGCGCCGCAACGGTTTCCACGGCGGACGCCGGGGCGATCGGGGCCGAGCCCGCCGAGGCGGAGGTCACCACGGCCTCGAACAGCAAACGGAAAGCGTTGTCCTGCTTGGCGTGCACCTGCACCGACGCACCACCCGGATGCGGGGTCAGCGTGGTGGTCAACGTCCCCGAGGCGGGCACCGGCGAATGCGTCACGGCCGCACCGACCGTGACGTCCGCGAGCACCTGCGACGCGGCGGCGGCGACCAGTTGGGGCAGTCCGGCCACGGCCGCGGCCTGCACCTCCCACGCGTGCCGGCCGTCCGGCATCGCGACGTGCGCACCCGGCGCCCGGCCGCTGCCCGAACCAGTGGCGATGCCGACCTTGGGCCAATACTCCTTGCGCAGGAAGGCAGTTCGCGGAACGTCGGCGTAGTCACCGGGGCCGACCAGCGAGAACAGATCGACCTGATGTCCCTGCACGTACAGCTGGGCGAGCGCGGAGATGATGCCCGCGGACTCGTCCTCCTTGCGCTTGAGCGTCGCGATCAACGCCGCGTTGTGCACGCCCGCGGCGAAGGTGGTGCCCAGAACCTGCATCAGCGCAATGGAATTCGGCGCGAGTTCGAGGAAGGTGGTGATCCCGGCGTCCACGGCCTGGCGCACGGCATTGGTGAAGTACACCGAGTGCCGCATATTGGTCACCCAGTAGTCCACGTCGTGCACCGGATCCGACCCGGCGCGGTACACGGTGCCCTGGTGCACGGTCGAATACAGATCGACGGTCGGCTTGGTCGGCTCGATCCCGGCCAGCTCGGCCGCCAGCTCACCCAGCAGCGGGTCCATCTGCGAGGTGTGTCCCGCGCCACGGGTCTGCAGGACGCGGGCGAACTTGCCCTCGGCCTCGGCCCGCGCGACGATCGCGTGCACCTGATCCGGCGGACCGCCGATCACGGTGTTGGTGGGCGCGGCATAGACGGCCACCTCGATGTCCGGGAATTCCGGCAGCAGTGCGTCGATGTCCTCGGCGCTGTACTCCAGCAGCGCCATATTGCGGATATCGGAGTCGGGCAACATCTCGTCGCCCTCCTTCATCAGCCGCGAGCGCGCGCAGATCACCCGGACCGCGTCCTCGAGCGGCAGACCGCCGGACAGATACGATCCGGCCGCCTCGCCCTGCGAATGTCCGACGATGGACGAGGGCTCGGCGCCGTGCGCACGCAGCAGCGCGGCGATACCCAGCTGAATGGCGAACACGCCGACCTGCGAGGTGCCGATATCCCAGTCCTGCGCGTCGTCGAGCATCATCTCGCGCACGGAATACCCGGCCTCGTCCTGCACCAGTTCGTCGACCTCGTCGATGGTGCGGGCGAAGATCGAATTCTCCAGGTACAGCTGCTTACCCATCTTGCGATGGTGCGAGCCGAAGCCGGACAGCACCCACATCGCGCCCTTCGCGGCGGGCGCGTCGGCGGTGAACACACCCTGTCCGGGCTTACCCGCGGCCAGGGCGCGCAGTCCGGCGACGGCCTCGGCGCGGGTGGTCGCCACGACCACGCCGCGCGAGCGGCCGTGGTTGCGCTTGGCCAGCGAGCGCGCCACGTCCGCGAGCGGAACGTCCTGCGCGGCATCGGATTCCAGCCAATCGGCCAGCTGCTGCGCGGCATGGCGGCGGCGCGAGGGCAGATAGGCCGAGACCGGCAGGACCACCGGCAACGGCTCGGTGCGCTCCGAAGTCCATTCCGGCGCGGCGGTTTCGGCGTGCTCGCCGGACCGGTCGAGAATGGCCTCGGCATCGGCGACGATGTCGGTGGTCTCCTCGTCCGCATCCGTCGCGGCGCCGGCCCGCGGAGCTTCCGGTGCGGCCGGGACGTACTCCTGGATCACGACGTGCGCGTTGGTACCGCCGAATCCGAAGCCGGATACGCCGATCGTGGCCTTACCGCTGTAGCGGGGGAATTCGGTCGGGGTGTCGACGATCTTCAGATGCGCCTCGTCGAACTGGATGTACGGGTTCGGGCCCGCGAACCGGATGTTCGGCGGAATGACGTTGTGCCGCAACGACATGACCACCTTGGCCAGGCTCGCCGCACCCGCGCCGGACTCCAGGTGACCGAAGTTCGTCTTGGCCGAACCGAGCAGTGCGGGCTTGTCCTCGTCGCGTCCGCGGCCCACGACGCGGCCCAGCGCACCGGCCTCGATCGGATCGCCGATCAGGGTTCCGGTGCCGTGCGCCTCGATGTAATCGACTGTGGAGGGCGCGATTCCGGCATCGCGGTAGGCGCGGCGCAGCACATCGGCCTGCGCCTCGGGGTTGGGCGCGAGCAGGCCGTTGGACCGGCCGTCGTTGTTGATCGCGGTGCCCTTGATCACGGCGTGAATGGTGTCGCCGTCGCGTTCGGCGTCCGCGAGACGCTTCAGCACCACCAGACCGGCGCCCTCGGACCGGATCATGCCGTCGGCGTCGGCGGAGAACGCCTTGATGTGCCCGTCCTTGGCGAAGGCCCCGATGGCGTCGAAACCCAGTGAGCCCGCGGGCGCGAGCAGCATGTTCACCCCGCCCGCGAGTGCGAGGTCCGCATCGCCCGAACGCAGATCGCGCACGGCCTGATGCACCGCGACCAGCGTCGAGGAACAGGCGGTGTCGACCGCGACCGACGGGCCGCGGAAATCGTAGAAGTAGGAGACGCGGTTGGAGATGATCGCCGAGGAACTACCGGTGATCGCGTAGGCATCGGCAGAGGCGGGTGCGTCCGGATCGGAGTTGCCCGCACCCAGCACGGCGAGCAGCTGGAAGTCGTTGGTCGAACTGCCGACGTAGACGCCGACCGACTCGCCCTTCAGCTCACTCGCGGGAATCCTGGCGTGCTCCAACGCTTCCCAGGTCAATTCCAGCATCAGCCGCTGCTGCGGATCCACCCGTGCCACCTCGACCGGCGACATCGCGAAGAATTCGGCGTCGAAACCCTTCACGACGTCCTGGTCCAGATAACCGCCCAGGGTGTTGGCCGAGGCGACGGCCTCGGCGATCTCCGGATCCGCGGTGAACTCCGACCAGCGTCCCGGCGGCAGGTCCCGGATGGCATCGCCGCCGCCGATCAGGAATTCCCACGTCGACTCCGGCGTATCGCCCGCACCCGGCAGCCGGGTGGACAGGCCGACGATCGCGATGTCGTGTGCCTCGCCCGGCCGGTATCCGGCGGTGTAGAAGGCGTCGTCGGTGGTCTCCTCGGGAAGTTCCGGCTCCCCGTTGATGATGCGCTCCGCCAGCGAGGCGATGGTCGGATGCTGATACACGATCGTCGCGTTCAACATCACGCCGGTGAGTTCCTCGACGTCGCCGCCGAGCGCGATGGCATCGCGCGAGGCCAGGCCGAACTCCTCCATCGGCCGGTCCACGGTGATGCTCTCGATCGGCTGGCCGGTCGCGTCGGCGACCCAGCGCTGCAACCACTCGCGCAGCTCGGCCACCGACATCTCGGTGCCCGCGGGCTGCGCCTCGCCCGACTCCGCCACTGCCGCAATCGGTTCCGCGGTATCGGCCGATTCGGCGGCCGTGCCGTCCCGCGACTCGGCGGCGGTGCCGTTCGCCGATTCCGCAGCGGCGCCGTTCGCGGAACCGGCAGCGGTGCTCTCGGCAGACTCCGCGTGCGCGGCGGCGGTCTCGGTCGTCTGGGTGCCCTCGTTGTCAGCCATCAATCCTCAAGCTACCTGTGTCCGGGTGGTGCGCGGGCAGGGAACGACGGCCGATATCGCCGTCACGTCACTCTTCATCGGGTGCATCGGGGAATGCCTGCTGTGTGTAACCGCCACGCAGCGTGCCTTCCAGATACGAGGCCTTGCAGGCGCGGCGGGCGATCTTGCCGCTCGAAGTGCGCGGAATCGAGCCCGCCGGGACCAACAGTACGTCGCGAACGGTAACACCGTGACGCTGCGCGATCGCGCCGCGTACCGCGTCGGCGATGGGCAGCGGGTCGGCCTTGCCCGCGCCCGGTCCGCGCTCGGCCACGATCACCAGCTGTTCGGAGGCGTCCTCGGCGTCGAACTTCAGACCGGAATGGCTGTCCGCCTCGAACACCTCGGCGGGCAGCTGATTCGCGGGCACCGAGAAGGCGGCGATGAAACCGGGACGCAGCGCGGTGCTGGCCTCCTGCGCCGAGTACTCGAGATCCTGCGGGTAGTGGTTGCGGCCGTCGACGATCACCAGATCCTTCACCCGGCCGGTGATGTACAGCTCGCCGTCGACGTACACGCCGTAGTCACCGGTGCGCAGCCAGATCGCATCCTGCGCGGTGCCCTCGGCGTGCGAACCCTCGGACTGCCGGTGGACGAGCTGGTTCTTGAAGGTCTTGCGAGTCTCCTCCTCGCGCCCCCAGTACCCGATGCCGATGTTGTTGCCGTGCAGCCAGATCTCACCGACCCGGCCCTCGGGCAGCTCACGCGCGCCCTCGGGGCTGTCGATGGACTCGCCGTCCACGATCGCGGCCCACTGCGACAGCGCGATGTAGCCGCAGCTGACCTGCGGGATGGCATTGGGTGCGTTCTGATCGACCTTGACCACGCGACCGGCGTTGAGCTCGTCGCGGTCGACGTAGATGACCTTCGCCTCGTCCTCGTGCCGTGTCGCGGAGACGAACAGCGTCGCCTCGGCCATGCCGTAGCACGGCTTGATCGCGGTCTTGGGCAGGCCGTACGGCGCGAACGCGGCGTTGAACTTCTTCATCGAGGACGTCGTCACCGGCTCACTGCCGTTGATCAGCCCGATGACGTTCGACAGATCCAGCGTCTCGCCGTTGCGCGGCAGACCGCGCGCGGCGGCGTGCTCGAAGGCGAAGTTCGGCGCGGCGGCGAAGGTGCCGGCGCCGTCGGAGACCGCGGCCAGTTCCTTGATCCACCGGTACGGGCGCCGCACGAAGGCGCTCGGAGACATGATGGTGATGTACTTGCCGCCGATCGCGGGCAGGATCACGCACAGCAGGCCCATGTCGTGGAACAGCGGCAGCCAGGTGACCCCGCGCGAATTCCAGTCCAGGTTGATCGCGTTGACCATCTGCAGCAGGTTGGTGCCCACCGCGCGGTGGGTGATCTCCACGCCCGCCGGGGTGCGCGTCGATCCCGAGGTGTACTGCAGGTACGCGATATCGTCGACGTCGACCTGGGGCACAACCCACTTGTCGCCGAGGGCATCGGGCACCGCGTCCACGGCGATGATGCGCGGGCGCTGGGCGGCGGGCAGGGCGCGGAAGAGCTGACGGACCCCGGCGGCGGAGGAGCTCGCCGTCAGGATCGCCGAGGGCTCGCTGTCGGCCAGCACCGCGTGCAGCCGGTCGGTGTGACCGGGCTCGTCCGGATCGAACAGCGGCACCGAGATGCAGCCCGCGTAGATCGCGGCGAAGAAGGAGATCACATAGTCCAGACCCTGCGGCGCCAGAATCGCCACCCGATCGCCCGGCTTGCTCACCTGCTGCAGGCGCGCGGCCACCGCGCGCAGCCGGACACCGAATTCCTTCCAGGTCAGATCCTGGTACTCACCGTCGCGCTCACGTGAGTAGTCGATGTATCGGTAAGCAAGGGTGTTCGCGTCATTGCGGGTGTGCTTCTCGACGTAGTCGACCAGGGTACGACCCTCGGGAATTTTGATGTTCCCGGTTTCGTCCAGGTAGTCGTCGAAAGTCTCGTCCGTCATTCCTTCTCCTCCGAGGCACACGCAGCACGGCGCCATGGCCGCTGATACCTGTGAGGCCCCGACTCTCTTACGCCTGCGGCCGCTCTTCGTGCAAGAGCTCGCCTGCAGCTTTGTCGGCGGTCTGCGCGGTGACCGCCTATCGGCTAGATGTATTCAAAACCAGAGACATGGTACAGAGCAGGCACCGCGGCAGTATGCCCAGCGGACCCAAGCTGTTCCGGACCACATCCGGCGGCCCGGTTCGGTTGGGCTGTCGCGGTGTCGCCACCCCGTGACGCCGGAATCTCCGGCACGAAAACATCCGTCCGAGTCGGAAACGCACCACTATAGAACATCGACTCGAGCCGGTCCATGTTACGAATATTTCCGCTGACCACGCCGGATGTGCCGATAACCACAATCGGCGACGGGCGCAGCGCGGCGCGTGCGGTGGACGTGCCGACATCGATCCGATGCTTGTTGCCCTCGCCTGCCGTCACGGGACGAAGCCCTCGCGGCGGCGCGCCCGGCGCGGTCGTACGACCGTCCGGTGCAACGGCTTGTGTCATGAACCCATGCTCCTGACCCGTGCGGAAATCGGTGCGACGCCGGTCGGTCCCGGTGGACCGGCTCCGGCGTCGCGATCAGAGGTGCACTTTACAGCCTGTGCGGCGATCCGAGGGGTTCTCCTCGAGTCCTGACCAACGAAGGCTCCCGGCGAGGCCCTCACCAATCCTCGTCACGAGTGCTTCGGATGCGGTGCGCCGTTGATCAGCCCCTCGGCCCAGCCCGCGGTCCAGTCCGTCGCGGTGCTGCGGTTGTCGGCGTCGACGACGAACGAGTTGTACAGGCTGTGCACCGGGTTCCCGGCCGCGCGGACGAGGGTCAGCAGACTCGGGAACATATTCACCGGGGTGAGTGCCTGAATCGGCGCATCGCAGATCAGATCGCCCTTCGCGCAGATGGTGTAGGTGCGACCGGCGAGTGCGCCGAAGCCCGACCGCGGCCCGGTCATGGTGATACCCGGCACACTCAGCCCCCGCAGGGTGACCTCCGCGCCCACCCCCGGCGGCGTGGGGCCGACCTCGATCGCCTGTCCCGGCCCCGGCTGGCGGCGGCCGTCGGCGATGAGCATCACACCGAGCACCTGATCGGCCGGGACCGGCCCCTTGGCCGCGCCGATATCGGCGGCGATATCACCTGCGATGACCGCGCCCTGCGAGAACCCCGCGATCACGTAGGTGGTGAGCGGGCAGTTCTTGTACATGGTGGTCAGCTCGGCCACCGCGCGCGCGGCGCCCTCGGACCGGCTGACGTTGTAGGAGGCCTGGCCGTCCGGCGGGATGGCGATCGGATTGGAGAACTGCGCCACATACGGAACCGTGTAGACGTCCAGACGACTGTTCGCGAACTGCTGCCGGACCGGCCGCGTGACGTTCAGCATCAGCGACGCCGGGTTCGCGGTCGGGTTGTGCGGGTCGTCGTTGCTGTTGGACTCCCAGGTGCCCGGGATCGACAGCAACTGCACGTCCGGACAAGAGGCCGGCTGCGAGGTCGGCTTCTTGGTCGTCCCGGGCGGCGTCGGCACGGGCACGTGCGAGCAGCCGGCCAGCATGTACCACAGCAGTATCACCAGAACGACGAACACCGCGAGGACCGCGAGAATCGTCAGACATCCAACCCCCCGGCGGCGCGGTCCGCGCACGCCTCTGCCGTACCGTCGCGCGTTCACTTGTTGCAGTACGTCTGGTTGGCTACATCGACATAGATCTGGCCGAGCTGGGCGATCGGCATCTTGTTCGGGTCATAGGAGGGGTCCTGACCGGCCATCGCGTTCACGTAGGTCTGGACCTCCTGCTGCGAGACATTGCTCTTCTTGGCCTGGCAGATGTAGTTCGCCACGGCCAGCGGGATGTCCGCGGAGGACACCGAGACTCCGCGCGCCTTCAGCGCGTCCAGGAACGCCTGGTCCTTCGCGGTGATCTTCGGCGGGGCCAGGGTGGGCGTCACGGCCGGTTGCGGCTGCTCGCTCGTGGTCGTCTTCGCGGCCGCCGCGGTGGTGCTCGGGGCGGTGGCGGGGGCGGACGTCGTGGTGGTCGGCGCGGCGGTGGTGGTCGAGGTCTTCAGCGTGGGCGTGCTCGACGCGGTCGAGTCGTTACCGCCGCAGCCGGTGAGCAGCAAGACGGAGGCGATCGTGACGGCCGCACCCGCGGCAACACCGCGTCCGGCGAGGCCGGCCGCCTTTCCACTGGTCCGAAGCATGAATTCGTATCCTCGATCTGGGTCAGGGCAGAAGGTCGCCGTCCAGGCTAGCCGCATCGACGAAGAAGCCACACGGTTCAGGGCCCCGCCGTCACGAACAGGCCGACGACACAACCCCCACCCCGCTCAACTCCGGACGACACCTCGGCCCCATGCGTCCCGGCAGTCACGCACAGGTCGCAGGCCGGCGAGGAATCCCGCACAGCTGTTTCCGCGAAGCCGGTTCAACACCACCCCGAGGTCCGCCGCCCAATCTCATCATTCGAAACGCGTGCCGTGGCATCGAGAGCCACCGCCGGCATCACCACGCTCGCTCACCCGGACAACGCCGAGGTTCGCGGCCCATCTCACCACTCGCACACGTGCCGATGGAGTCGAGAATCACCCGAAGATCACCCCGGCTCGCCTGCCCCCGACAACACCGGCACCAAGGTTCGCGGCCCATCGCGCCGCTCGGACGCATGGCGGCTGCGAGTGCCCCCGACACGGGGCCGAGCGCGGGACCTGGGGGCCGCGAACCCGCCCGAGCGAAGCGGAGGCCGAGATTACAGCCCGTGGATTTCCGGCTTTCCGTTCTGGATGACGACGTAGCCGGTCTGGAAGTTCTGCTGCACACCGCCGGGAACCGGGAACTCGTCGCTGATCGGATAGCCGAGTTTGCCGTGTTCGAAGCCCTGCCGGGCCCAGGCGTCCATGATCGGTCCGGTCCGTACCGCCCACGCGCCCGACAGCGGACTCCAATAGATGTTGCCGCCCTCGAACCGGCTGATCCGGCCGCCGTTGACCAGCGGCTGCTCCTCGGCGACCGGGAAACCCAGGAAGCTGTTCTCGAAGCCGAGCTGTGCGTACTTGCCCAGGATCAGCCCGAGGACCCGATGGGCTCCGGACTTGGCGCTGAAGTAGATCGGGCCGTTCTGGAACCCCTGCACCACGCCGTCCCGGTTCGGTGTCCTGGTCTCCGGTCCGGTCGGATATCCGGCCGGACCGCGCTCGAACCCCTGCTTGCCCCACGTCTCCAGGATCGCCCCGCGCACCACCTGCGCGCCGGTCTGCGGGGTCCAATAGATGACACCGTTGCCGAAGCCCTGGAACCGTCCGCGGCCATCGGGCAGCGGACGTTCGTCGCCGACCGGAAATCCCAGTGGCCCAGCGGGTCCCGCGGTCGCCTGATAGGTGCCGCCGATCGCACCGGCCACCGGATGGGCGCCGGTCGACGGGGACCGGAAAACCTGGCCGCCGTGGAAGTCCTGTGCGCTGCCCCCGGCCACCTGATATTCGCCCGTGGTGCACGGGCCGAGCCATGAGCCGACCTTCGCCGCGGCCGCGATCGCGCCGCCGGATGTGCAGGCGGGAGCGTCGGCGGGCACGCCGAGCGCCTGCGCGGCCTGCGGCCAGGACTGCCGCATCTCGAAATCCCAGTACGGCCACGAATGCGTGCCCGAGGGCCGGTATTGCGCGGTCACGGGGATCGCCAGCTTGTTCAGCTTGCTGACGAAGTTCTGCGTGGTCAGCCGGGACAGCACCTCGAGGCCCATACCCGCCACATTCGTGCTGGCACCGGGCGCGACACCCGACGGTGTGTCGTAGGCGCCCGCGGTGCCCGCGCCCGCCGAGACGTACAGGCTGATTCCCTTCAGCTTCTCGGCGAGACCGGCGGGATCGTGCGCGGCCCACTCCGAACTCGTCGGTGGACCCCACATGTCGTTCGCGTCGAATCCGCCCGCATCCCGCATCGCGTACATGATCGCCTGCGGCATGCCCAGCGTCGTCGTGGTCAGGAAGCCCGAATAGGAGGCGGCGTACTTCACCCAGTTCGGATTGCGCCCGGCCAGGAACATCGCCGCCGTGCCGCCCATCGACAGGCCCTCGACGCCACGCGCGGCCGTGGCTCGCCACTGATTCTCCAGAACCGGGGACAGTTCCTTGGTCAGGAAGGTCTCCCACTGGTAGTTCTTGCCGTTGTCGGGGCGGGCCCAGTCGGAGTAGAAGCTGGACTGCCCGCCGATCGGCAGCACGACCAGCGCATCCTTGTCGGCGTAGAAGTCGATCGCCCCGGCGTCGTGCGTCCAGCCGCTGTAGTCGTCGGTCGCGCGCAGCCCGTCGAGCATGATCAGCTGCGGGAACCGCATGTCCGGACGCGCGTACCAATCGCGCGGCAACAACAGCTGCACCTGAACCGGCGTGGCCATCGACGGCGAATTGATCCACAACGACACCCACCGGCTCGTCAACCACACCACTTTCTGCACACTCGCCCCACCCGGCAGCGGAGCCGGCGGGGGTGCGGGCTTGACCGGCGCGGGAGCCGGTTGCGCGGCCTGAGGTGCGGGCGCGGCCTGAGGTGCCGGTGCGGCCTGAGCCGGAGCGGCCTGAGGTGCGGGAGCGGCCTGAGGTGCGGGAGCGGCCTGAGGTGCGGGCGGCGGAGCGGCAGGCTGCGGCGCGGGCCGAGGAGCCGCGGGCTGCGGCGCGGCCGGAACGGGAGGCTGCACTCCCGCCGCCGGTGTCCCCCCCGGAGCAGCCGGAGCGGGACCATGAGCCGGAGCAGCCGGAGCGGCCAGAGGGGGCGGAGCGGCAGGAGGGGGCGGAGGGGGCGGAGCGGGCGCGCGAGCCGGAGCAGGACCGGCCGGAGCAGGACCATGAGCCGAAGCAGCCGATGCAGGGGCCGCCGGAGCGGGCGCGGCTGGAGCGGGAGCCGAAGCAGCCGGTGCAGGACTGGCTGAAGCAGGACCGTGAGCCGGCGCAGGCGGGGCAGGAGCGGGGGCGTGAGTCGGAGCGGGCGCGACCGGTACCGACGAAGGTGCAGCGGGCGCGGCCGGAGCAGCCGCAGGAGCTGAAGCAGGTGCGGCAATCCGAGTCCCGCGGACGGGAGCCGACGCAACAGGCCGCGGTGGTGCCACTGCCGGAACAGCCGGAGCGGGGGCGTGAGCCGGAGCAGGCGCGGCCGGTACCGAGGAAGGTGCAGCGGGGGCAGGCGGAGCTGCCGCAGGAGTTAGGGCAGATGCGGCGATACGAGTCCCGCCGACGGGAGCCGGCGTAGCAGGGCGGGGCGGGGCGGCGGGGGGAGGAGCAGCCGGGGCAACGGGTGCTGACGCCGAGTCTGCGGGAGCGGCGACCGGGGCGCCACGGCCCGGAACCGCGGAGGCAGATCGGGATGGCGGCACCGGGGCCGGTGCAGCAGGGGCTGCGACCTTGGCCGGGAGTACCGGGGTCGAGGTCGCGGGGGCCGGAGCCGCTGGAGTGCCCGGTGGCGCGGCGGCGGGGGCCACCCTGGCCGGAGCTGCGGGGGTGGCAGCTGGGGAGATTCGTGAGGTGGGTGGCTGGGGAGCGGGAGCCGGTGCGGTGGGTGGCTGGGCGACAGCCGGGGTGCCCGCGGGATAGCCGACGGTTAGCGGAAGGACGACAGCGGCGGATAGCGCCGCGAGCCCGAGCCGGCGCGCACGGGCGCGTTTCGCACTCCCTCTGCTCTCATACGCCACACCTGCCACAGGGGTTTTTCTACCGCGCGAATCACGTTTGAACGCGCCGACGCGCGGATAACACTATGAGTTGTCCATTCAACGGCCCTGGGCGAGCGGACAAACCGGCCGCAAACGACAACCGGCGCCGTGCACGAGGCACGACGCCGGTCGGGGAGCTGATTGATCGTCAGGCGTGCAGGGCCGCCAGGATGCCCGGACGGGCCTTGGCCAGCTCGTCCTGCCAGTTCCGCCAGATGTGGGTACCGGTGGCCGGGAAGTCGTAGGTGGCCGGGATGCCCAGCGACTGCAGACGCGCCTGGAAGGTGTACGTGCTGACCATCGCGATGGCCTCGAGTGCCATGGCGTTACCTGTATTGAACAGGCCCACAGCGGAACCCATGTTGTCGCGCTGATCCGGCAGACCGCTGCCGGAGGAGATGAACATCGGCAGGCCACGCAGCTGCGGCGCGAAGACCATCGGGTCCGAGCGCAGCCACTGCGGGCTCCACGGCGCGGCCATCGAGTCGGCGTTGAACCGGCCGGCGTCGAGCATCATGACGCGGATCGCCTCACGCATACCCGGCGCGTTCCAGTTCAGCGGGCCGGAGAACGAGGCCGCGTACTTGAACTGGTTCCGGTGGAACGCCGCCAGGCGCAGCGCCGCCGGGCCACTCATGGACAGGCCCGCGACCGCCCAGTTGCTGCGCGAGACGTTGTAGTTCGCCAGGAAGTTGGGCAAGTCCCTGGTCAGGAACGTCTCCCACATGTAGGTGAACTTCTGGCCGTTGGTGTTACTCGGCGACTGCCAGTCGGCGTACCAGCTGGACTGCCCGCCCACCGGCATGACCAGCGTGACGTTGTCGTTACCGAACATCTGCTGCGCGTTGGTCTCGAACGACCACGCGTTGCGGTCGTCGCGAGCACGCAGGCCGTCGAGCAGCAGCAGCGCGGCATTGCCGCCGCGCCTGGCCCACTGCACCTGGACCTTGACCGGGCCCATCTGGGAGGGAACCATCAGCTCCTGGTAGCCGCCGGCCGGGGTGCGATGCACCGGATGACCGACGATCGGGGACGCCGTGGCGACCGACGGGACTGCTGCTGCCGTCGCCAGCGGGAGCGCCAGCGCAGCGGCGCCGACGGCGAGAAGTCGCGCGCGCCAACCGAACCGAGCAATTCGCCGCCCTTGGGAGACTCCCGCCGAGGCGGGCGCCGAATCCGACGCCGGCGCTGCGGACCTGCCGAAACGCATGGATACTGCTCACTTTCTGCTGCTGTAGTCTGCTGTTGTAGGCGTACCGCGCGACCGCAGCCGGGCTGCCGTCGACGGCACGGTACACACCCGTCTCGGATCCCGATCTCCGATGCGAGCAACGCCGCGTCTACGAGGTGGTCACACTTGCGCTCGCTGGACCATATTCGACCGATCAGCGGTTAGCAAGATGCGGGCGTATCCGTGTCCGAAATCCGCCCGAGACCTTTCGTAATCGTGCAGTGACCCTATCGCGTTCCCACGGTTATGTCGCGGGAACCCTTCCCGGAACCAAGAATTCGTGGTAACTGCAAATCCGCTCGCACAACACAATCCGGACCGCGGATGCCGCGCATCGCGACCGGAACCGCATTCGGCCCGGGACCCGACGGTCCCGGGCCGCGGAACAACTCCGGCGGTCAGCCGATATTGCGCGACATGTCCGGAATCATCCGGTACGCCTCGTTACTCCAGTTGATCCAGTCGTGGATGCCGTAATTGGGGAACGAATACACCACATTGCGCGCGCCGAGCGTGTTCATTCGCACCTGGAATGCCCGAGTGTTCGCCAGCGCCAATGCTTCCAGCGGCATACCGCGGACCACGCGATCGGCGGCGGCGCCCACCGGCCCGGCCAGGTCGGCCTGGTCGGGAAGGGCGCTGCCCGCCGCGATCCACAGCCTCGTGTTGTTGGCAACCAGCCTGGGCGCGAATACGAACGGATCCATCGCCAGCCACTTCGGCCCCCACGGCGGCGCCATCGCGTCCACGTTGTATCCGCCCGCGTCGACCATGGCCATGCGAATGGCCTCGCGCATACCGGGCGCGGAGACGTTCAGATATCCGGAGAACGCCCCGGCGTAACTGAACTGATCGGGGTGGTAGGCGGCCAGCATCAGCGCCGCGCTGCCGCCCATGGACAGGCCGAAGGCGCCGTTGCGGGTGGCCCGGAAACCGAGCCGGTCGTGCAGCGCGTTGCGCAGATCCCGGGTCAGGAACGTCTCCCAGTCGTACCGGTAGTCCTTACCCGGCCCGGACATGAACGTCTCGGTCGCGCCCGAGCCACTGGAGGAACCGAAATTGGTCGGCGGCAGGCCCAAGAGCGAACTCGGCGCATTCCAGTCCGCGTAGAAGCTGGACTGGCCGCCGACCGGCATCACGACATTGATATTCCAATTGGCCAGCACCTCGGCCACATTGGTCTCGATCTCCCAGCCGTTGAGGTCCTGCCGGGCGCGCATACCGTCCAAGGCGTAGACGACGCGATCGGTATTGCCGTCGCGCGCCCGCAGGATGCGGGTCTTGACCGGGCCCATCGACCCGTTGTTCACCCAGAAGTCGAAGGCATGCGGATCGAACGCCGCCGCGGCCTTCGGCGCATCGCCGTGCACCGCCTGACCGAGCGGCATGGCCACGACCAACGCCGCCGCCAATGCGGTGCGGCCCAGCCATTTCCGGGCCGAACGGGCGAACCCGCGGCCCGTTGACGATAGTCGGGTGCCGGGGATACCGAAACCAGGCTTCCTGGGCGCACATCGCATCGCGTCTCGCCTTTCGCTCGGGCATCGGTCTCCGCACACCCGCTCGCGGCCCGGCACCCCATCTATTCGGACAACACAGACGAACTCCTCGGCGCATACGCTGCGCCTTGCGTACAGCACTGAATGGTCGATACGAAACGAGTATCGGCTACCGGCGTGTTATTTGGCCTCTGCTCGGCTTCGGCGTGTTCGAGCCGACGCCGCGTTGCCCGGGCTCGGCGGTCCGGACCCGCAGGATCGGCCGTATCTCGGACGGCAGCGGAAAAAGGGAAAGGCCGTGGGCGGAGAGAACTCCGTCCACGGCCTTCGCCTGCCCGGGTGGTCAGCCGATATTGGCGGACATGTCCGGAATCATCTTGTCGACTTCCTGCTCCCAGTTGTGCCAGTTGTGCACACCGACGGCCGGGAAATCATAGGTGGCGTTCTGCGCGCCCAGGCTCAGCATGCGGATCTGGAAGGCCCGGGTGTTGGCCAGGGCCAGCGCCTCGAGCGGGGAGCCCTGGATGACGTCCATCGCGTTGGAAACGTCACCCGCCCCCGGGATACCGCTGCCCGCGGCGATCCACAGCCTGGTGTTGTTGGCCTTGAGCTGCGGGGCGAACACGAACGGATCCATGTAGAACCACTTCGGGCTCCACGGCGGGGCCATCGAGTCGATGTTGTAGCCGCCGGCGTCGATCATCGCCGCGCGCAACGCCTCACGCATACCGGGCGCGGAGATGTTCAGATAACCCGAGTACGCGCCCGCGTAGTGGAACATGTCCGGGTGGTGCGCGGCCAGCGTCAGCGCGGCACTGCCGCCCATCGACAGGCCGAACACGCCGTTGCGCGTGCTCCGGAAGCCGAGCCGGTCACGCAGCGCGTTCCGCAGGTCGCGGGTGACGAAGGTTTCCCAGTCGTACCGGTAGCTCTTACCCGGGCCCTGCCCGAGAATCTGCAGCCCGCCCGACCCGGACGAGGAGCCCGAGGACGACCCGGACGAACCGGCCTGCGGCGGAATGCCCAGGAACGAGCTGGGCGAATTCCAGTCCATATAGAAGCTGGACTGACCGCCGACCGGCATCACCACGTTGATGTTGGCGCGGGTGAGCGCCGCCGCGACGTTGGTGTTGATCTCCCAGCCGGACAGATCCAGACCGGCGCGTTCACCGTCGAGCGCGTACACCACGCGGTCGGTGTTCCCGTCGGCGGCGCGGAAGACCCGCGACTTGATCGGACCCATGATGGACGAATTGACCCAGAAGTCGAATCCGGTCGGGTTGAACGCCGCGGACGCGGAACCCGCCTCCGCCGCCGACATTCCGATCGGCAACAACGTAGCCAACGCCAGTCCGAGCGCCGAGCGCCTCATCCAGCCGGACCGTCGTCGCGAACCCTGATCGAGCGACCGTCTCCGACGTCTTTCCTGCGCCCAACGCACAGTCACGCCTCGCATATCCTGTTCGGCCTTTCCTTTGTGCGGCCGGGCTCGGCCGCTTCGTGCGGGCCCGCCCACCAGCGCAAGCAGGCTTGCACCGCCGGGCGGAAGTTCTCGGTGAGCTTATCGTGCAAACCATGCCTCGGCGTTATCAAAATGAGACTAAGTGGTGTAAAACGCAGTTTGAAACCGATCGGCACGGTCCTGTGGTGGCCGGTTCCCGGCCCGCCGAGATGATCACACGCGGCCGTTATGACCTGGAGATTCGCCCGTCCGACCCGGCTTCCAACCGGGTCGGACCGCACCTGGGAATACACAGTCATTTCACAGCTACCGGAAGGGCGGGATCTACTTCGGCGGTGTAAGCGCCGGCGGGGGCGGCGCCGGGGCGGGATCGACCAGATGACAACGCTCGATCTCGTACTTGGGCACCCGATCGATGCGGTACTTGGAGAACGACCACGCCTGGATCAGGTTGTGCTTGAACCGCGACAGCGTCAGCGGGGCGCGCGAGGAGGCCAGCAGATCCTGGGTGGCCGGGCAGGACAGCGCGGTGTGCGCCCGCATCGCCCACTTCTCGTCCATGTACCAGGGCATCCACGGGTGCCGGTCGACCATGCCGGTATCGGCCAGCGGCCAGTCCGGATACAGGTTCTTGTCGTGTCCGATCCGACCGTCGGTGAGCCGGTCCGAATGCGCGGCCAGCGGGTAGGCCAGGCCCTCCTGATCGATGACGCGCACGTTCAGCGGAACGTTCATGCTGGTCATGCCGAGATTCAGGAAGTAGACGGTGTGACCGGCCCCGCCCTCGGGGATCGGCAGCGGCGGCGGCGCGATGTACCACATCATGAACGACGGCGAGTTCAGCAGCAGGCCGCCGTTGGGGGTGTTGTCGATGTCCTCGACCATCGCCCGCATGCGCGGATAGTCCAGATAGTCCTCGGCCAGGACCGGATGATCGTGACCGCTGTTGAGCACGTAGTAGATTCGCTCGTCGACGATGCCGTCCGCGCTGATGCCGGCGCCGGACTTGTTACCGGTGGTGTTCGCGGCGAACAGCGCCCAGGCGATCATGGCCACCCAGACCACCGGCAGCGCGAACGCCCAATTCCGGTGCAGCGCACCGCGCGCGGCCGCGCCGAACCGCCACACCGGCAGCACCGCCACCGGCAGCAGCAGAGTGAACAACTGCGGCAACAACATTCGGCCGTGCATGAAATCGCCGCCGACGCGCAGTTCGAAGACGATCAGCAGCAGTGCGCCGACCAGGACCAGCGTGACCACCGCGCGCGGAGTCCGCAACCGCTGCCGGACACCTTCGATCCGGCCGAGCAGCCCCGGACGTCCCGGCGCCGCAGCCGATTCCGCATCGGTCTCGGCCGAGGCGGCGTGCGCCCGGCGGGCGCGCAGGATCAGCACCGCGACGATCGCGAGCACCAGCAGCGGCGCCCACAGGAAATACGGTCCGCTCAGATCCCACAGATATTTCAGGCCCTGCCCCCACTTCGCGCCGCCCGCCTCCTTGGCGATCGCGGTGTTGGGCACCGGAAGTCCGTAGTACCCCATTCGCCAGATCTGATATCCCACCGGAACCAGACCGCCGACCACGACGATGCAGGCGCGCAGGACAATCGGGCGCATCCGCGAAGCGGGCATCGGCGCGCAGAACACCAGGAGCAGGGCCAGCCCGCCGACAATGGTCATCTCCGGACGCACCACCCAGCACAACCCGGCCCAGAACACCAGTCCGAAAAGACTTGGCAGCCGGACGCGTTCGGCTCGAGACCAGCGGATCAGCAGGTACCACAGCACGCCGAGCCAGAAGATGACCAGGCAGTTCTCCAGGCCGGAGGTGGCGTAGTCGCGGGCCGGCGGCATCGCGATGTAAACCACAGCGCCGGCCGGAAGCAGCAATTGCGTTGCCGCACCGCCCCACAGCCGCGCCGCGCCCAGCATCGCGAACATCACCGCGAGCAGCGAAAGCGTCAGCGCGGTGAACAGACTCACATATTCCAGGCGGGCGTGGGTGATCCAGCTGAAGAACCAGATCACATACGTCCACGCGGCACTGGTGTTGGTCTCCACGCGATCGCCCGCGTTGAAGACCGGGCCGTTGCCGGCCAACAGATTGCGCACGGTGCGCAGAACGATCAGGCCGTCGTCCGCGATCCAGCGACGCGCCCAAGCGCCGCAGGCGAAGACGACCACGGTGGTGACCACCCCACCGACGAATGCCAGGCGAGCGAACAGCGTGAAACGCCGTGCGGGATCACGTAGTCGGACACGGTCGAGCGCTCGGCTCGAACCGTCCGTCCCATCCCGCTCTTCCCCGTCTGCCAGCATCTCGTCAGGTGAGATAGACAGCGACACCTACCGCTCCGATCCAGGCGATGGCGAGGAACTGCAGAATGCGGTCCCCCAGCGCGATCTCTTCGGGTTCTCCGGCCTCGCCACCATCGACGTCGACCGAATAACGCAGGACTGCGATCGTAAACGGGATCATCGAGATCGCGAACCACTGGGTGTGCTTGTGGTCGGTCTCGAAGGCCCACAGGCCGTAGAACACGACCAGCGCGGTCGCCGACAACGTCCAGATGAACCGCAGGTAGGTAGGTGTGTAGTACTGCAACGACTTACGGATCTTCGCCCCGGTGTCCAGCGCGATCTTCAACTCCGCGTAGCGCTTTCCGGCCGCCATGAACAGCGAACCGAAGGCCATGATCAGCAGGAACCACTGCGACAGCCGGATGTCCGCGGCCGCGCCACCGGCCACCGCGCGCAGCAGGAAGCCCGAGGAGACGATGCAGATGTCCAGTACCGCTTGGTGTTTGAGGCCGAAGCAGTATCCGAGCTGAATGCCGATGTACACCGCCATCGTGACCGCCAGCTGCCAGGCGGCCAGGAAGGAGATCAGCAGCGAGCCGGCCAGCAGCACGACCGACAGGACGTAGGCAAGGTTGATCGGCACCACACCGGCCGCGATCGGCCGGAAACGCTTCGTCGGGTGGGCCCGGTCGGCCTCCACGTCCATCGCGTCGTTGATCAGATAGATGCCCGAGGCCGCCATGCAGAAGACCACGAACGCGATGCCGATATGCCAGTCCCTGGTCACATCGGCGATCGCGTACTTGCCGTCCGGCAGTTTGCCCGCCGCGAGCGGTGCGGCCAGCACCAGGACGTTCTTGACCCACTGGCGCGGGCGCACGGCCTTGACGAGCCCTCCGGCCAGGGTCTTGGGCGGACCCTTCAGCACGGCTTCGTCGAGGTCGGTGCCGGTCGGCTCTTCACTCATTTCAGCGAGGGCTCTTTCCTGTGCGGTCACTGGCAAATCTCTTTTCGGCGGCTAGCACGGCGGCAGCTGACGCGGCGCCCAGCGCGGAGCCGGCGAGTACGTCGGAGGGATAGTGCACTCCCAGAACCATCCGGGAGAGCAACATCGGGGGCACGAGCACCGCAGGCAAGGGTAGCCCGGTCAGCCGTCCCAGCAACACCGCAGCCGCCGTGGTCGAGGTCGCGTGCGAGGACGGGAAACTCAATTTGCTCGGCGTCGACACGTTGACCTGCACCGACGGATCGTGCGGCCGCTTGCGCCGGACGATTCGCTTGATGACGACCGAGGCCGCGTGCGAGCCGAACGCGCCGACCGCGACACCCGCCCACTGCCGCCGGCGGGGGGAGTCCACGAGTGCGCCGAGCGCCCCGATCGCCATCCAGCCCAGCGCGTGCTCCCCGAAGTGGGACATTCCGCGCGCGGCGGAGATCACGGCCGGGCTGGATCCGACGGTGCCCTGTACGGCGTTGAGGATCTTGACCTCGGCCGATCGCAGCTGTGGATCGGGAACGACGTGCAACTCCGGCGCTCTGCCACCCAGATCGGAGGCTTCTGCGGTCATTTGGGATTCTCCTGTGTGCTCGCGGCCGGGCCGATGCCGAAGGCATCCTCCCAGGCCGCGGTGCTGGTCAGCTTGGCGTGCGCCGCACGATACTGGTTGCGCACCTCGGGGAAACGCTCGGCCAGCTCCCGGCGCAGCCGCATGGCCTCCTTGAACAGCTCGAGCGCCTTGCGCGGATCGCGCTTGCGGTACACCACGCCGCGGCCGTCCGCGGTGGTGACGGTGACACCGTCCACCTGGGAGAGCAGGAACCAGCGCGCGTCGAGCGTCGGGACGTTCAGCTGCGGGGTGTCGTGGTGCTTCGGGTTGGCCTTGCGGACGTTGTGCAGCAGGCCCTTACCGAGCCGGGCCACCTTGGCGATCGGATTGCCCGGCTCGCCGACCGCGCCGACCTCGGCGTGCGAGGCCAAGGGCAGTTCGGTCGAGGACGGCAGGACCACCGCGTCGGGATATTCCTTGCGCATGGCGTGCACCTTGCCCAGGGCGGTGGGCAGCAGGCCGAACAGCTTGTCCGGCCCGGCGAGGTAGTCGCGGATCGCCTCGTTCTGGATGGCGACCGTCGAATACTCCAGGCACAGCAGGTGTTTCACCGTCGCCTTGATGGTGTTGACCACCATCGGGCGGCCGTCGTTCGGCAGATGCAGGGAGGCGACGACCAGGCGGTTGCGCAGATGGAAGTACGCCTGCCAGTCGATCGCGTCGTCCTTGTCGGACCAGGCCATGTGCCAGACCGCCGCACCCGGCAGGGTGACGGTCGGATAGCCGTGTTCGCGTGCGCGCAAACCGTATTCGACGTCGTCCCATTTCAGGAACAGCGGCAGCGGCTGGCCCAGTTCCTCGGCGACCTTGCGCGGGATGACGCAGGTCCACCAGCCGTTGAAGTCCACGTCGATGCGGCGGTGCAGCAACTTGGAGTTGTCGCGGTCGCGCAGCGGATTCTTGGAGAAGTCGTGGTCGTACTCCACGTTCGGGGCAGCGGTCCACATGAAGATGGAGCGGTCCACCACCTCGCCCATGGTGTGCAGGTGCGATCGTTCCTGCAGGTTGAGCATCTGGCCGCCGGTCAGGATCGGCGAGCGGGCGAAGCGGGAGAAGGCCAGGGCGCGCAGGATGCAGTCCGGCTCGATCTCTATGTCGTCGTCCATGTACACGATGTACTCGGCGTCGGTGGTCTTCAACGCCTCGTACATGACCCGGCTGTACCCGCCGGATCCGCCCAGGTTGGGCTGGTTGTGGAAGGCCAGCCGATCACCCAGCGGCACAGCGGCTTCGGCGAATCCGGGTTCGTCGACGACCTTGCGGGTGCCCTGGTCCGGAATGATGACCGCGCGGATCTTCTCCAGCACCAGCGGGTCCGACCCCAGCGCCGCAATGGTTTTCACCGCGTCGCCCGGACGGTTGAAGGTGGGCATGCCGACCGCGATGGTGCCCGCACCGGGCGCCTCGATCGGCGCGTACCAACCGCCGCTGCGCAATTCGACCGCCGAATCGGTGGTGATGTCGAACCAGATCCAGCCGCCGTCCTCGAACGGGGCCAGCTCGACCTCGAATTCCACCGATTCCGTTGCGATTCCGGCCTGCTCCCCCTCGCCGGTGTGCGCCGGATCGGCTGGCATGGTGCCGAATTCGTTGCCCTGCACGTGAATTCGTGAACCGTCGGCCTTGGACCGGTATACGTCCACCCGGCCGTGGCCGGACAGCTCCAGCCGCAGCACCACCGAACTCAGCACGCTCCAGCGCCGCCAGTAACTGGCCGGCACCGCGTTGAAGTAGGTGCAGAAGGAGACCTCGGACTCCGCGCCGATCGACAGCGCGGTGCGCGAGATCGCGTGCGCGCGACGGGCGTTGGTCTCCGATTCCTCGAGGTACAGGGTGCGCACGTCGAGCGGTTCGCCCGGGCGCGGCAGGATGACGCGCTGCAGCAGCGAGATGGCGCGGGTGTGGGTGGGCATCTGTTCCAGGGTCGCTTGTGCGGTCATGTCACTTCCTGCGGAGGGCTGCTCGGGCGCGGATCACCGGTCGTCCTGTGCGACCAGGGGTGCGCCGGATTCCAGGTGCGGGCGCAGAACGTTGTCGAACATGCTCAGCGCGCTGCCGATCGCCATATGCATGTCCAGGTACTGGTAGGTGCCCAGACGGCCACCGAAAAGGACCTTGGCCGTAGCGGTTTCGTTCTTGGCCAGCTCCCGGTAGGCGACCAGCTTCTCGCGGTTCTCGGCGCTGTTGATCGGGTAGTACGGCTCGTCGCCGGTCTGCGCGAAACGGGAGTACTCGCGCTGGATGACCGTCTTGTCCGTGGGGTAATCGCGTTCGGGATGGAAGTGGCGCGGTTCGATGATGCGGGTGAACGGCACGTCGCCGTCGTTGTAGTTCATCACCGAAGTTCCCTGGAAGTCACCGGTGTTCAACACCTCGGTCTCCAGATCGATGGTGCGCCAACCCAATTCGCCCGCGCTGTAGTCGAAGTAGCGGTCCAGCGGACCGGTGTAGACGACCGGGGCGTCCGGGCTCTGCGCGCGGATCTCCTCGCGCACCTCGAACCAGTCGGTGTTCAGCCGGACCTCGATGAGTTCGGATTCGGCCATCTTCTCCAGCCACGCGGTGTAGCCGTCGCGCGGCAGGCCCTCGTAGGTGTCGTTGAAGTAGCGGTTGTCGAAGGTGTAGCGGACCGGCAGGCGCGTGATGATGCCTTCGGACAGCTCCTTCGGATCGGTCTGCCACTGCTTGGCGGTGTAGTCCCGGATGAACGCCTCGTACAGCGGGCGGCCGATCAGCGAGACGGCCTTCTCCTCGAGGTTGGACACATCCGCGGCGTTCACCTCGGCGGACTGTTCCGCGATCAGCGCGCGTGCCTCGTCGGGAGTGAAATAACGTCCGAAGAATTGCGAGAGCAGACCCAATCCCATCGGGAACTGGTATGCCTGCCCCTTGTGCATGGCGAAGACGCGGTGCTGGTAGCCGGTGAATTCGGTGAACTGGTTGACGTAATCCCACACTCGCTTGTTCGAGGTGTGGAACAGGTGCGCACCGTATTTGTGCACCTCGATACCGGTTTCGGGATCCGCCTCGGAATATGCGTTGCCGCCCAGGTGGTAGCGGCGTTCGACGACCAGCACCCGCTTACCTAATTGGGTGGCGGCACGTTCGGCGATGGTCAGCCCGAAGAATCCGGAGCCGACGATGATCAGATCGAAGGGCGTTGCGGCGGTCACGGGTGCCCAGCGTATCGGAAGTCCGCGAAGACGCCCGGCGGAGTAGCAGACTGCCTCGCGCCGACACGCCCGACCGGCAGATTTCCGATGCCCGCCATCCGCATTTCGCGTGGAATTCGCGGTCCGGGGAGGCGGTGGTCATCCACGCGGTATCCACATCGCCGACCCGGCCGCATCAGTGCGGCGGGTACTGCTGCGGGGCGTACCCGATGGCGAGCTGGGGATGCAGGGTCGACGCGGCCGTGCGGGCCGCGATCCAGCGGCCGGTCGAACGCACCGCGGCCAGGCCCAGCGTGAGCGACTCGAATACCAGCACGATCAGTATCGTCACGTACGCGTAGACCACGTCCGAATGGTCGGTGAAGTTGCCGGCCGCCAGTGAGTAGACCATTCCGCCGACGCCGCCGAGCAGGGTCAACCCGCTCGTTCCGATGATCAGGTACCGGCCGACGCGCCTGCGGAAGAAGAACAGTATCGCCCCGCAGAGGTACAGACCGGTGAAAACCGCTACGACGAGCAGTGTGACGATCTCACTGGAGTCGCTGTACCCGTCGTGCCGATCCTGCCGGGTCTCGATCGACCCCACGACCGTCACCAGCAGGCCCAGCAATCCGTGGATGGTGGCGAGCACTCCAGCGGTGATCGCGGTGCCGCCACCGGGCTTCCGCGGCGGAGTGCCCGGCTGTGGATAGCCCGCTTGTGCATATCCCGGTTGTGGATAGCCCGGCTGTGGATAAGGTCCGTAACCCGAATGTCCGGGCTGACCGTACGGATATCCCACTTCTCCCCCTCTTTCGACCTCGGTGGCGCACTGTACCGCGCCGATCACACCGCGGTACGCCGATCAGTAGCGCGGGTACTGCGGTTGGGCGTAATTGATCTGCGGAGCCTGCGGCGGGGTCACGCCGCACCAGCGCTTGGTGCCCGAGGACAGGGTCAGGAACAGCATCAGACCTACCACCACGAGACCCGGGATGGAGAAGACCGCAGGCATCACGACGCTGGAGGCCAGGCCGACGAACACACCGATCACACCGCCGACAATGCCCAGACAGGACATGATCAGCAGCATGATCCGGCCGCCGTTCTTGTGGTTGATCACCAGGAACCCGCCGATGAGGAAGAGCACCGCGACGATGGCCTCGACCACCACGCCGAAGTAGTAGCCTCCCGCGTTGAAATCGACGTGCGTGCTCGGAAGGCTGTTCCCATAGGGACTGCTGTACAGGTTGTGGAGGCTGTCCATGGCCTGCTTCGCGACGCTCATCTCGTGCAGGGTGTAGACGATCCCGCCGATGCCGAGCAATGCCATCACGATCGCGAGCACACCCGCGGTGATCGCGGTGCCGCCACCGGCCGACGACTGTGCATTACCGAACTGCTGTGGATTACCGATCTGTTGGGGAAAGCCCTGCGGCGGAACCACGCCCGGCTGCTGGGGATAACCCGGCTGCTGGGGATAGGCACCCTGCTGCGGATAGCCCGGTTGTGAATAACCTTGCTGCTGGGGGTATCCGGGCTGTTGTGGATAACCCGGCTGCTGACCATAGGGCTGCTGGCCGTAGGGCTGAGGCTGACCGCCGCCGTAACCAGGCTGGCCGTATGGGTAGCTCATCGGGTTTTCCTTTCCTCCCCTGATCTGGGCGCGAACTCTACCCCGCACGTCCGTTCCGCGGCGACCCGAAAATTCCCACTGTCGAGCCACCCGGAGGATCCGGGTGGGTCTACACCCCGGCGCGCTGTGCCGGCCGAAATCTTCTCCCGCAAATGGGTTTTGGCGTGGGCGTACATCGCGTCGCGAACGAATTCGGTCGTGCCCGCGCCGTGCTTGTCGTAGTTCGCGGCGAAACGCGGATCCGCGACGTACATATCGCCGAGGCCGGTGAAGGCGCAGGCATCCGGTCGTCGGCCTCCCCAGCCGATCGCGATCCAGTCGTAGTGACGTTGCGCGATCGCCTGGACCTGCGCACTGTCCGGCGCCAGACCTGCCGAATGCGCCCGCCCGTAATCCGCGGCGATATCGAGGTGGGCCTGCCCGAACGCCTTTCGATCCGCCTCGCTCATCGAACGCCACCAGGCATCGCTGCGCTCGTACGCCTCCTTACCCCAGCGTTCGACCACCTCGTCCTTGTACCGGGTGTGGTCGAATCCGTCGAATGTCTCCTCCGCCATGAGCGGTTCACCTGCTTCCGTCTTGCGCAATGTTGTGTGCACCGACGCGATCTGCCGGGCGATCCGGTCCTGCTGCTGATGCAGCAGTTCCAGATGCGTTCGCAATGCGTCCGCCGTATCCTGTTCCCCCGCAAGCACTTCGGCGATGACCGGCAGGCCGAGGCCGAGTTCGCGCAGCAACAGGATGCGCTGCAACCGAATCAGGGAGTCCTGGTCGTAATACCGGTAGCCGTTGGCACCGACCCGGCTGGGTGGCAACAATCCGAGCTGCCCGTAATGCCGCAGCGTCCGGCTGGTGGTACCCGCGGCCCGGGCCAAGTCCTGAATGGACCACTCACTCATGCCCGCGCCTCCCGTTATCCCTGATCACGTCGATGAACCCAGCATGCAAGTTGACGCTACGTCAAGGTCAAGGAGTATTTCCGCAAACCCCACCGCAGCCCTCCCGGAGCGGTCTCCCCCGACCCGAGAACGCTGTCACCGAATTCACAAAATCGAAGGGCCCGTTGCAGTTTCGAGTGGTATCCGCACCTCTCGCGGCCCGAACGAGGGCAGAGTTCGGGGCCGATCCCACACCGGACAGATGAGCCCCTCGAAGCCGCACCCGAAGCAGGAGCGAGCCTGCGGATCCGAAGCAGACGGAGGTTGGTCCAGGGACATACGGCTCACCATGACCGAACCCATGCGGTTTGCGTGGACGATGTCGCATGTACGACCCGCACGATCGCAGACCGAACCGCATCCGGAGTCGAACGTCCGCGGTCGCGATAGGTAAGCGCTATGACAACGCGGGTCGTGCGGTCGAATCCGGAGTCGCGCGGTTGTCCCGGGCGGGAGGAGCTACGGCAGGAGTCACCGAACTCGCGCTGTTGCGGCCGGAGCCGGCGCCGCAGACGTAGGGACCGACCTGCGAGCGGGTGATGAAGTGGGCAGTGCCGGAGCCGAGCCATCCGCTGCCATCGGGGCCGAAGCCGACGTAGCCGCACCCGAAGCCGCCGGGGAGGGGGCCGACGTGGCGGCAGGAGTCGCGGGAGAAGCCGCTGGCGCACCCGAAGCCGCCGAAGACGGCACCGCCGAAACACCCGCCCCCGAGACCGCTACGCTCGGGGCCGACGCGGCCGCGGACGACGAAGCAGGAACCACAGAAGACGGCACCGCCGAAACAGCCGAACCCGGACCCGAGACCGCTGCGCTCGGAGCCGACGCGGCCGCGGACGTCCGAGCGGGAACCGCAGAAGCCGAGGTCAAAGCCGCACCCGAAGCCACCGAAGACGGAACCGCCGAAACACCCGGCCCCGGACCCGAGGCAGCTGCGCTCGGGGCCGCAGCGGCCGCGGACGTCCGAGCGGGAAC